>JAHHRT010000130.1 GCA_020025615.1 Oscillospiraceae bacterium
AAAATTCCCTGTCTATAAAGGAGGTCTCCATGAATTTGTTACTGTCGGCCCTGTCGGCCTTGCCGGAGTATGAAAAGCTGCTCAACGGCATCGAACAGGGGAAGGTTTTGGCGCTGTCCGGGGTGGGACAGCTGGCGCGGGCGCATTTTGTGGCGGCCCTGTGCGAAGCTGCCGGACGACCTGTCCTGATTGTCTGCCAGGACGATCTGGAAGCCCAGAAGCTCCAGGAGGAGCTGGCCTCCTTTTTGAAGGTGGAGGTCCCCACCCTGCCCACCAGAGAGTTTACGTTCTACGAAGCGGCGGTCGTGTCCCGCGGCTGGGAGCAGAAGCGTCTGCGCAGACTGTATGATCTGGCAACGGGGAATCTCAAGATCCTCATTGCATCTCTGGACGCCCTGTCCCTGCGGACCATGCCCAAAAGTACCCTGTTTTCTTCGGTCATTCACCTGAAATCCAGCGCGGCCTACAACATGGACGACCTGGCCCGGAAGCTGACCGACGCAGGCTATGCCAGAACGTCCCTGGTCGAGGGCGTGGGTCAGTTCTCCATCCGCGGCGGCATCCTGGACGTGTATTCCCCGTCCTATGATGACCCCATCCGCGCCGAATTCTGGGGGGACGAGCTGGACGCCATGGGCTTTTTCGACGCCATCACCCAGCGCCGGACGGAAAACCTGGAAGAAGCCGTCCTGCTGCCCGTGGCGGAGACGGCCCCCAGACTCCACCCCGAGGGCGTAGAGGGCCTGTGTCAGGATTTGCAGGCCATCATTGCCCGTCAGAAGCGGCGCAAGACGCCCAATGAGACCCTGATTGCCACGTTGGAACGGGATATGGAGAAGCTGGAAAACGGCATTTCCTTCCCGGCGGCCGACCGGTATATGGCCCTGGTCTACCCGGAATTTGCCACGGCTGCGGACTATATTTCCAAGGATGCCGTGGTCCTGTTCTGCGACCACGGAGCCTTGCAGCGGGCTTCCAAGGCCAGAATGGAGAATTTCGGCCTGGGGCTGGACAGCTTTCTCCAGTCCGGTCAGCTGTGCGGCGACCTGTGCGACCTGACCATCGACTTTGACCAGCTGTGCGAGCGCCTGGCGGGACGGCCTGCCGTGTTCCTGGACAGCTTCCTGTCCAGCGCCTACCCGGAGGCCATGCCCCCCAAGGAGCTGCTGAATATCACCTGCAAGCAGCTGCCCTCCTACGGCGGCAGTCTCGATACCGCCGTGTCGGACCTGACTTATTACCAGAAGCACGGCTTCCGCTCCCTGGTGCTCTGCGGCAACCAGCGCAGAGGCCAGATTCTCAAGGAGATGCTGGAGGATAAGGGCTTGCAGGCGTATATGGCCTTCCCTGCCGACCACCTGCCGGAGCCGGGGCAGATCATGCTCACCGACGGCAGTCTGCCCGCCGGACTGGAATACCCGGCCTTGCAGCTGGTGTTCCTCACCGAGGGCCAGCTTTCCATGCAGCCGGTGAAGAAGTCCCGTCCTGCCCGGAAGAAAAAGGCCACCAACCGCCAGAAGCTCAATTCCTTCACCGACCTCAGCCCCGGCGATCTGGTGGTACATGAGTACCACGGCATCGGCCGCTATGTGGGCATGGAGCAGATGAAGGTGGGCGGCGCCATCAAGGACTACGTGAAAATCGCCTACCAGGGCACCGACACCCTGTACGTCCCGGCCACCCAGCTGGATTTGGTCAGCAAGTATATCGGCGGCGGCGAGGATACGCCCATCCGCCTCAATAAACTGGGCGGTGACACCTGGCAGAAAACCAAGGCCAAGGCCAAGGCAGCCGCCAAGGATCTGGCAGCCGACCTGATTAAGCTCTATGCCGCCAGAAAGAAGCTGTCCGGCTACGCCTTTTCCGCCGATACGCCGTGGCAGCGGGAGTTTGAGGACGGTTTCGAGTACGCCGAAACCGACGACCAGCTGCGGTGCATTGCGGAAATCAAAAAGGATATGGAAAGCCCCAGTCCCATGGACCGTCTGCTCTGCGGCGACGTGGGCTTCGGCAAGACGGAGGTTGCCCTCCGTGCCGCCATGAAAGCCATGCTGGACGGCAAGCAGGTTGCCATTCTGGTGCCCACCACGGTGCTGGCCCAGCAGCATTATGTGACGGCTATGAAGCGGTTTGCGGGCTTCCCCGTGAATATTGACGTGCTGAGCCGATTCCGCACGCCCACCCAGCAGAAAAAGACCCTCAGCGACCTGGCTTCCGGCCAGCTGGATTTGATCATCGGCACCCACAAGCTCCTGCAGAAGGGAATCGTCTTTAAGGACCTGGGTCTGCTGATCGTGGACGAGGAACAGCGGTTCGGCGTCACCCATAAGGAACGCTTAAAAGAAATGGCCCAGGGCGTGGACGTGCTGACTCTGTCGGCAACGCCCATTCCCCGTACCCTCAATATGGCCCTGTCGGGAATCCGGGATATGTCCACCCTGGAGGAACCGCCCAGTGACCGCTACCCGGTCCAGACCTTCGTCCTGGAGCACGACGAGCGGCTGCTGGAGGACGCCATGCGCCGGGAGCTGGAACGCGGCGGTCAGATTTACTACCTGCACAACCGCACGGAGAGCATTGCCCAGTGCGCGTCCCGAATCAAGGCCCGTCTGCCCGGTGCAGAGGTGGGCATTGCCCACGGCAAAATGGACCAGGAGCAGCTGGGCGAGGTCATGCAGCGCATGGCTGACGGCGAAATTCAGGTTCTGGTCTGCACCACCATCATCGAAACGGGCATCGATATTTCCAACGTCAATACGCTGATCGTGGAGGATGCCGACAAGCTGGGTCTGGCCCAGCTGCATCAGATTCGCGGCCGTGTGGGACGCAGTTCCCGCCATGCCTTCGCCTATCTGACCTTCCGCCGGGGCAAGGTGCTGTCCGACGTGGCGGAAAAGCGGCTCAATGCCATCCGGGAGTTTGCGGAGTTCGGCTCCGGCTTCAAGATTGCCATGCGGGATTTGGAAATCCGCGGTGCCGGTGATCTGCTGGGTGCCGAGCAGTCGGGCCACATGATGTCCGTGGGCTATGATATGTATTTGAAGCTGCTGGAGGACGCCGTGGTGGAGGAACAGGGTCAGGAACGGGCCAGAGAGCCGGAGTGCGTGGCCGACCTGAGCATCACCGCCAATATCTCCAAGACGTATGTGGCATCCGGAGAACAGCGTATGGACTTGTACCGCCGCATGGCGGCCATCCGCTCCGAGGACGATGCCGAGGAGCTGCTGGACGAAATCGTGGATCGCTTCGGCGATCCCCCCAAGGGCGTCATGAACCTGGTGGCTGTGGCATTGCTCCGTGCCAAGGCCGCTGCCGCCGGAATCAGCAAAATCGAGCAGAAGGGCGATACCATCACCCTGACCATGGAGGTCCTGGACTTCCCGGCTGTGTCCGCCGTCTGCGCGGAGCCCATGTATAAGGGCCGTATTTTCTTCGCCGCCGGGGAAAAGCCCATGGTGAATTTGAAGCTCAAAAAGAACGAGGACCCCTTGAAGATGACCGAAAC
>JAHHRT010000131.1 GCA_020025615.1 Oscillospiraceae bacterium
CTGTCCATCCACGAGGACGAGAAGAACTCCACCGCTGCTCTGATCCGCGGCGTGGCAGCCAACTTCCAGAGCCGCGGCGCCAAGCTCCAGGGCCTCTATGCCAAGGTACATTCCACCGTTCTGCCCGGCTCCGGCCTCAGCTCCTCCGCTGCTTTCGAAGTCCTCATCGGCACCATCCTCAACGAGCTGTTCTACGACAAGAAGCTGACCGCTGTGGAAATCGCACAGGTTGGCCAGTGGGCTGAGAATGTCTACTTCGGCAAGCCCTGCGGCCTGATGGATCAGACTGCATCCTCCGTGGGCGGCATGGTGTTCATCGACTTTGCCGATCCCTCCAAGCCCGTGGTGGAAAAGCTGGACTTTGACTTTGCCAAGGCAGGCCATGCACTGTGCATCATCGACTCCGGCGCTGACCATGCAGATCTGACCGATGAATATGCCGCCATCCCCGGCGAACTGAAGAAGCTGTGCCAGCTCCTGGGCAAGGAAGTCCTGCGCGACATCCCCGAAGAAGAGTTCTATGCAAAGCTCAGCTGGCTGCGCCATCAGGTGCCCGACCGTGCACTGCTCCGCGCCATGCACTTCTATGCAGAAAACAAGCGCGTCCAGGCGCAGGCAGAAGCTCTGCGCAAGGGTGACTTCGACCGCTTCCTGGAACTGGTCAAGGAATCCGGCCGCAGCTCCTGGATGTATCTGCAGAACATCACTCCCGCCGGTGCCATCGAGCATCAGGATGTGGCTGTGACCCTGGCTCTGTGCGACCATCTGCTGGCAGGCCGCGGCGCTTACCGTGTCCACGGCGGCGGTTTTGCCGGTACGGTGCAGGCTTTCGTTCCCAACGATATGCTCGACGAGTTCAAGAAGAACATGGAAGCCCACATCGGCGAAGGCAAGTGCCATGTGCTGTCCATCCGTCCTGAGGGCGGTATCCGCGTAAAATAATTCGGGAGGAATTTGATTATGACTGTCCATACTTATCTGGCATCCCTGGTGCAGTACGGTGTCAATACCGGCCTCATCGAGGAATGCGACAGAGTTTATATGACCAACCAGCTGCTCCAGGTCATGGGCCTGGACGCTTACGAAGCAGCAGAGCCTGTGGAGATGCCGCTGGAAGACATCCTGAAGGGCCTGCTGGATGATGCCTGCGCCCGCGGCGTGTGCCAGGATGACATCACCAGCCGTGACCTGTTCGATACCAAGCTCATGGGCGTTCTGACCCCCCTGCCCAGAGAAGTCCGCGCCAAGTTCCAGGCCCTCTATGCAGAGGACCCCGTGAAGGCTACCGACTGGTATTACAAGCTGTCCCAGGATACGGACTACATCCGCCGCTACCGCATCAAGAAGGACCTGCGCTGGAAGACCAAGACCGAGTACGGCGACCTGGACATCACCATCAACCTGTCCAAGCCCGAAAAGGACCCCAAGGCCATTGCCGCCGCCAAGGCTGCACCCCAGGCAGGCTATCCCAAGTGCCAGCTGTGCCCCGAAAACGAGGGCTATGCAGGCCGTATGAACCATCCTGCCCGCCAGAACCACCGCATTATGCCCCTGGAAATTGCAGGTTCTCAGTGGTTCATGCAGTTCAGCCCCTATGTCTATTACAACGAGCACTGCATTGCGTTCAACTCCCAGCATACCCCCATGGTCATCAATAAGTCCGCTTTCTCCAAGCTGCTGGACTTCGTGACCGTGTTCCCTCACTACTTCATCGGCTCCAATGCTGACCTGCCCATTGTCGGCGGCAGCATCCTGAGCCATGAGCACTTCCAGGGCGGTCACTACTGCTTCCCCATGGAGGTAGCTCCCGTGGAGCACGAACTGTCCTTCAAGGGCTTTGAGGACGTGAAGGCCGGTATTGTCAAGTGGCCCATGAGCGTCATCCGTCTGGACTGCGCCGACAAGGAGCGTCTGGTCGAGCTGGCCGACAAGATTCTGGGTGCCTGGAGAGCTTACACCGACGAGGCAGCCTTCATCTTTGCTGAGACCGACGGTACCCCCCACAGCACCATCACCCCCATTGCAAGACGCAGAGGCAAGGACTATGAGCTGGACCTGGTGCTCCGCAACAACATCACCACCCCCGAGCATCCTCTGGGCGTGTACCATCCCCATGCAGAGCTGCACCACATCAAGAAGGAGAACATCGGCCTGATCGAAGTCATGGGTCTGGCTGTTCTGCCTGCCCGTCTGAAGAAGGAACTGGCCGATCTGGAAGTGGCCATCCTGAACGGCGATGCTCTGACCGGCGATCTGGAAAAGCACACGGCCTGGGTGGAAGAGATGAAGACCAAGTACACCTTCACCAAGGAAAATATCACCGGCATCCTCCGCGAGGAAGTGGGCCAGATCTTCTCCCACGTTCTGGAGCACGCAGGTGTCTACAAGCGCGATGAAGCCGGACGGGCTGCATTTGTTCGCTTTGTGGACCATGTAAATGCCATCTAAAATCCTTCAAAATCCGACAAATTTGAATTTTTTGAAGGAAAACCTGTGCGAATTGCCTATTTTTGGGAAACGATTCTTATAAAGTTCTGTGATGCCGTCTATTGCGGAAGAACACCACTTTTCATATAATATAAGATAGAAACCCACCCAACGGAAGGTTGGAGAATAGGAAAGGAGGATCGAACCAAATGCAGAAGACCATTCGCAAGCGTCTGTATGATACGGAAACCGCTGCTGTTGTGAAAAAGTGTACGGTTGGTCAGTTTGGTGATCCCGCTGGATATGAGGAAACCCTGTATCAGACTTCTGAAGGTTACTACTTTCTCTATGTCTGCGGCGGCCCTGCTTCTCCCTATGCGGAAGAGAATATCCAGAGCATGGCCAAAGCCAAGGCAAAGACCTGGCTGGCTGAGCACGAATAAACAAACAAGCAAAAACTCCGCTGCTTCGGCAGCGGAGTTTTTGCTTTGTCCGGGAAAATCAGACAGAATCCCATAAATTGTACACCAATGGTGTGCGTGTCCACAAAATACAGATAAGGTATAATAAGTTGCGCAAAAACAAATAGACATGGTTTGGAGATCTCTGTTAGAATGAAGTTACCACACACCATTCTGAAAGGAGAATACAAACCATGTCTAAGAAAATTGTACAGCTAAACGAGGAAGTAATCAAGGGTCAACTGAAAGAATTAGTCCGGGGCAGCGTCGAGGAAACTCTGAACGAAATGCTGGAAGCTGAGGCTGAGAAGCTGACTCAGGCAGCTCGTTACGAACGCAATGAAGCACGCCAGGGTTACCGCAGCGGTCATTATGACCGCAATCTCACCACCACATCCGGAGATGTTACGCTGCACATGCCCAGATTGAAGGGACTACCGTTTGAAACAGCGATCATTGAAAGATACCGCCGTCGTGAAAGCAGCGTGGAAGAAGCACTCATTGAGATGTATCTGGCTGGCGTATCCGTGCGACGGGTAGAAGACATTACAGAGGCTCTGTGGGGCAGCAAAGTATCTCCTGCCACGATTAGTGAGTTGA
>JAHHRT010000132.1 GCA_020025615.1 Oscillospiraceae bacterium
GTCCCGCCCCTTCCCATTCTCCCCGATTTGTGCTATAATGCCCGCAAAGGAGAGGATGCCCATGACCATCGGAGAGGCACTGGAGCGGCTGCAAACATCCGATTTCCGGGCCAGATTTCACCTGGGTCCCAAGGAACGGGCCTATGTAGAAGAAAAGGGCCTGCCGGTGATCCGGGAGCACGCCCGGGACTTCGTCCGCACCCGCCTGGCTCCGGCTGATATCCCCAACGACGGCAAGCAGACCCCCATGCGGGGACACCCGGTGTTTATCGCACAGCACGCCTGCGCCTGCTGCTGCCGGGGCTGCCTGCAAAAGTGGTATCACATCCCCCAGGGCGTGGCGCTCACCGAAGCCCAGCAGGAGGGAATCGTAAACCTGATGATGGCCTGGATTCGCCGCGACATGGCTTCCCGCCGCTGAAAGATAAATTTCAGGAGGTTTGCAAAATGGTAGTCTACGCTATGCTCTTTGCAGCGTTGGTGCTGATTTTCTGTCAGACCATGCTGTGCTTAAAGAACATCCGCCGGATTTGGAAATTCATCCCACTCATTCTCTGTGCCGCCGTCACCGCAAGCTGTATCCTGTTGAGCTTTGTCACAACCGGATGGACCGCCGTCGGCTTCTGGGTGATTGGCTGCTTTTCCCTGCTTCCCGTGGCCGGCTGCGGAATCGGCTGGCTGATTGCCTTCTGTATTCAAAAGCATCGAAAATAAAAATCATGGGCGTATCGAGATTCGATACGCCCAATTTTATTTCAGCAATACATATTGTTGGCCTGCATATAGTCGGACAGCTGCTTGCCGTGGTGCTGCTCCTGCTGCTGGATGCCGCTGAGAACCTGCCGGGGCTGCTCGTCGTCAAACTCAAAAACGCTGACGTTGTAGACGCCGGAGGTAAACTTTTCGGTAGCCAGAAGGTCAGAAAGCAGGTACTGGTCCTTCTGCTTCCCGGCGGCGTCGGCCTTGGATCTCAGCTCCTCGGGGGTCTTCTTGCGCTGGGCCTCCACGCCGTGGGGCTGGGGCACCGTGCCGTTCAGCATCTGAGAAATGGCGTTGTAGTGGCCCTCCTCAGACTGGGCAATCTGGCTGAACATATCCTGCAGCACCGGGTCGCAGGCCTGCTGGGCTGCACGCTGGTACTTCTCTGCACACATTTTCTCATCGCTTTGCAGGTCCTTTAAGAGGCCCTGCTGCTTTACAGTCATATTCATAACGTCTTCCTCCTAAATTTTGATCCATGGGGATCTCCTGGATAGTATCGCCCGCTGTGGTAATTTTATACATTCCCACAGGCTTCTTCTGTACAAAATACACGAAATACCGCTGGCTGTTCCCCAAAGCCCCCCTGTCCCACGGGATACCACCTATAAAAAAGTTCTTGCTTTTTTGGAAAAGTTTGTTACAATGAAGCTAAACTGCGATGTTGTTGGGAGTAGAAACAGTGCGTTAAGTACCGGTCGGATGGGAGGTTGCCGCCGGGCGAAGGAATTTTTTCCGCGATACTGCTTCGCTACCGCCTGCGCTGGCGCCCCCGGAGAAATTGGGCGTAACATCGTACATATTTTTAACCTCCTCCAAATATCCATTGGGAGGAATTTTTTATGTCCAAAAACGCAGTACTCACTCAGAAATCATCCACATTCACCACAAAGAGTCTGGTCTATTGTGCCATGCTGGCCGCCATCCAGATCGTCACTGCCCGGTTTGTGTCCATCACCCCGATTCCCAGCGTTCGATTCTCGCTGGAAGCGGTCCCGTTGGTTCTTGCCGGACTGCTCTTTGGCCCCATCGCCGGTATGACCGTGGGCTTCGCTTCCGATTTCATCGGCTGTTTGTTCCATCCCTTCGGTTACAATCCGCTGTTCGCCCTGCCCCCCATCCTCTATGGCCTTTTCAGCGGCTTGATGCGGCACTATGTCAGCGAAAAGACCAACTTTCTGAGAGTGTTCCTTGCCTACATGCCCGCAATCATCCTGGGCTCCGTTTTATGGCAAAGCTTCACTCTGGCCTATGTTTACAATTCCCAGGGTGCTTTCTGGGAGAGTCTGATCGCAAGACTCTCCGCCCGGTCCGTCCAGTTTGGCATTACCTGGCCTCTGGAAGCCCTGATCACCACACTTCTTCTGAAATCCGGCATTTTCCAGGGTCTGAAGCTCTGGCCCCTTGCCAAGAAACAAAAGTCTGAAGCCTAAAGCTTTCAACAATAGAAAAGAGGAAAATCATGACTGTCGATGAAGCACTATCCTATATCCACAGCGTGTCCTGGATGGGCACTATCCCCGGCCTGAGCCGGACCCAGGAGCTTCTGCGCCGCCTGGGCAATCCCGAAAAGCAGGTCAAGTACGTCCACATTGCCGGAACCAACGGCAAGGGCAGTACCGCCGCTATGACTGCATCCATTCTCCGTGAGGCCGGCTACCGGGTTGGCCTTTACACCTCCCCCTACATCAACTGCTTCCATGAGCGGATGCAGGTGGACGGTCAGATGATTACCGACGACGAGCTGGTGGAAATCACCGAGCTGGTAATGCCCCACGCTGAGGCCATGACGGAGCACCCCACCGAATTTGAGCTGGTGAGCTGCATTGCCTTCGCCTACTTCGCACGGAAGAAGTGCGATGTGGTGGTGCTGGAAGTCGGTTTGGGCGGTGAGCTGGACTCTACCAACGTCATTGAAACGCCCCTGGTCAGCGTCATCACCAACATCGGCCTGGACCACACCGAGGTTCTGGGCGACACCCTGGAGAAGATCGCTGCCGCCAAGGCCGGTATCATCAAGGGCGGTCACACGGTCATCTATCGGGCAGCTCCCTCTGTGGAAAAGGTCTTTAAGGACAAGTGCGCCGCCGTCGGCTCTGTGCTTCATAAGGCAGATTTTGACAGCATCCACCTGAAATCCCACGGCTTTGAGGGCCAGGTCTTCGACGCCTGCGGCTATGAAGATCTTCACCTTCCCCTGCTGGGTGCCCATCAGCTGCGCAACGCCACGGTGGTGCTCACGGTAGTGGAAGCACTCCAGGCCCAGGGCTATCACATCACCCGTCAGAATGTCTACGACGGCATGGCAAAGGTCTCCTGGCCCGGCAGATTTGAGCTGCTGCGGAAGGACCCGCTGTTCCTGGTAGACGGCGGACACAACCCCCAGTGCATCGACGCTCTGGCAGACAACATCCGGGACTACCTGGCAGGCCGTCCCCTGACGGTTCTCACCGGTGTGCTGGCAGACAAGGACTACAACTGTATGTACAGCAAGGTGGCCCAGTACGCCCGGGAGTTCATCACCGTAACCCCCAACTCCCCCCGCGCCATGTCTGCGGAGGAGCTCAAGGCATATCTGAGCCAGTTTGGCAAGCCCATCACCGCCTGCGAGACCGTCACCGACGGTGTGCGTCTGGCTATTGAGAAGGCCGGCAAGGACGGCGTTGTCCTGGCCTATGGCTCCCTCTACATGGTCGGCGATATCCGCACCGCCGCCCGGGCATAA
>JAHHRT010000133.1 GCA_020025615.1 Oscillospiraceae bacterium
GTTTCCGTGGGCAGATCGTACTGCTGCAAAAGTTCCAGAATCTCGTCCCGGGTCTCGGCGGTGCAGAAGCCGAACCTGGCGGCGGCTCTGGCAATCATGGCCGTACCGATGGCCACCGACTGGCCGTGGGACAGGGAGAAGCCGCTGCCGGCTTCCACGGCGTGACCCAGGGTGTGACCCAGGTTCAGCTGCTGCCGCAGGCCCCGGTCCCGCTCGTCCGCTTCCACGAAATGACCCTTCATGGCCACGCAGTCGGCAATGAGCTGTTCCGGTTCCTTCCAAAGCTCCTGATTTTTTAACCGCTCAAACAGGGACTTGCTCCCTAAAATACCGTATTTGATGACTTCTGCACAGCCGTCCCGGAAAATGTCCCGGGGCAGGGTCTGCAAAAGCGCCGTGTCGCACAGCACCTCCACGGGCTGATAGAATGCCCCGCAGAGGTTCTTCCCGGCGTCCAGATCGATGGCCGTCTTGCCGCCGACGGAGCTGTCCACCATGGCCAGAAGGCTGGTGGGCACCTGCATGTAGGGGATGCCCCGCAGGTAGCAGCTGGCGGTGAAGCCGCCCAGATCTCCGGTGACGCCGCCGCCCAAGGCAATCAGCAGGTCGGAACGGGTCAGGCTGTGTTCTGCCAGGAAGTTCAGCAGGGCGAAGAACGTCCCGCCGCTTTTGCTCTGTTCTCCGTGGGAAAACACGAAGGAATGTACCGTCAGCCCGGCGTTTTCCAAACATTCCTCGGCGTCCCTGCCGTACAGCCCGTAGACCGTGTCATCGGCCGCCAAACAGACTGTGCCGCCGGGGCAGAAGGCTTTTGCCCGTGCACCCAGCTGGGCCAGCAGTCCGGCACCGATGCGGACGTCGTAATCCCGGGAGGCGTGGATGGAGACGGTGTTCATCGTCCGTCCACCTCCTCCTTGATGACCTTGCCCTCCTGGAGAAGGTCCCGCAGGCCGTCAAAGTCGTTGTTTGCCAGGGCCGTTCTGTATTTTTGAAGGTTTTCCAGTAAAACGTCCATTTCACTGAGCATAAAGTCCTGATTTTCCAGCATCAGTTCCGCCCACATATCGGCGTTGAGCCAGGCAACGCGGGTCAGATCCTTGTAGGACCCGGCGGAGAAGCCCCGGTGCATCCGGGCTGTGGGGGACTTGATGTAGGCGTTGGATACCACATGGCACATCTGGCTGGTGAAGGCGATCATGCGGTCGTGCTCCTCCGCCGTGGTGACGGAGAGCTTGCCGAACCCGGCAGGTTCCAGCAGGGTCTTGACCCGGTCCAGCAGACCCATGTCGAAGCCCTGCGGCGGAACCAGCACCATGGGCTGTCCCTTAAACAGGGTGCTTTTGGCGTATTTGTAGCCCGATTTGTGGTAGCCTGCCATGGGATGACCGCCCACAAAGGTGAAGCCGAACTGCGCTGCCAGCGGGAAGGCTGCATGGCAGACCACCCGCTTGGTGCCGCACAGGTCCATGACCAAAGTGGTGCCTGCAATGCGGCCGGCGTTTTCCCGGAGCCAATGGATGGCGGCTTCCGGGGGAATGGCCAGGAAAATCAGGTCGCAGGAGCCGATGGTGTCCTCATCCAGGGGACCCTTCACCGTGCCGTCCAGCATGGCAAAGCCTGCAATGGTGCTGTTCTGGTCGTAGGCCAGCACCGTGTGGCCCTCGGCGGCGTAGGCCTTTGCCATGGAGCCGCCGATGAGACCCAGACCCACCAATCCGATGGTCATTTTACCACCTCCCGGACTGCCATGACGGTCTTAGCCACGTCTGCAAACTGCTGAGGCGTCAGGGACTGGGCACCGTCGCACAGGGCGTGGGCCGGGTCGTTGTGGACCTCGATCATCAGGCCGTCGGCTCCGGCGGCAGCGGCAGCCAGGGCCATGGGCTTGACCAGCTTGGCCTTGCCGGTGGCGTGGCTGGGGTCCACCACCACGGGCAGATGGCTCAGACCCTTGAGGGTGGGCACGGCACTCAGGTCCAGGGTGTTGCGGGTGTAAGTCTCATAGGTGCGGATGCCGCGCTCGCAGAGAATGACCTGTTCATTGCCCTCGGACATGATGTATTCGGCGCTCATGAGCCACTCCTTCATGGTGGCGCACAGGCCGCGCTTTAACAAAATGGGCTTTTTCAGCTTGCCGACTTCCTTGAGCAGGTCGAAATTCTGCATATTTCTGGCACCGACCTGGATGATGTCCACATCCTCGAACAGAGGCAGCTGATTGACGTTCATGACCTCGGTGATGATGGGAAGGCCCGTGTCCTTCTTGGCCTCCACCAGCATCTCGATGCCCAGCTGACCAAGACCCTGGAAGTCGTAGGGAGAGGTGCGGGGCTTAAAGGCACCGCCGCGGAGGATGTTGGCACCGGCGGCTTTGACGGCCCGGGCCACGCCGATGATCTGCTCGTGGGTCTCCACGGAGCAGGGGCCGGCAATCAGGCAGAAGTTGCCGCCGCCGATTTTCACATCGGTCCCCGGCACTTCGATGATGGTGTCATCCGGGTGGAAGTCGCGGTTGCACCGCTTAAAGGGTTCAGTGACGCGCTTGACGCTCTGCACAATGTCCAGAGAAGCCAGCAGCTCCATGTCCAGGGAGCTGGTGTCGCCCACCAGACCCAGAACGGTATAATAGTCGCCGTAGGAAAGGTGGATGGTAAGCCCCTGACCCTCCAGCCAGTGAATCAGATTGTCGATCTGTGCCTGCGGTGTTCCTGCTTTCAAAATGGCGATCATAGATGAAGACTCCTTTTATATATGGTAAGTGGTGTTGATACGATGTGTCAGTGGACAGAATAAAAAAACAGCCACACAGAAGTTGATCTGTGTGGCTGGTGAAAACGGCTATTCCGTTCCTGAATTCCTGCAGCACAAATCACTTCTACTTTCCGATCTGAAAGTAAAAGTAATAATAAGCAGCAAAAACAGAGGTACGGATCATGGGAAAGCCCTCATTTCCAAGTGATGTTAACAGAATAGCACTTTACTGTGCGAATGTCAACGGACATGTTTCTCATAATGGGCTTTAATTTTTTCAAAGGTGGAGTCGGACAGGTCATGTTCCAGCAGGCAGGCTTCCTCGGCGGCCTCTTCCCGTTCGACGCCCAGGGCAACGAGCATGGAGGTGAGCACCTGATGGCGTTCATAGATGCGGCTGGCAATGGCCTCGCCCTCGGGTGTCAGGCTGAGCAGTCCGTTTTCGTCCATGATGACGTGGCCGCTCTCACGGAGCTTTTTCATGGCCACGGAGACGCTGGGTTTGGAAAAGTGGAGATCTTCCACCACATCGATGGAACGAACCTGGCCATGCTGCTTCTGAAGCCGCAGAATCGCTTCGAGATAGTCCTCGCCGGATTTATAGATTGCCATTTCTGTTCCCCCTTTCAGGAAAGACATTATTATTTATTATAGGGGAAGAAATCGTACCTTGTCAAGGAAAAGGGCGTCGAAGCCGGGACAGGCCCCCAAATGATGGGGTGAGTTAT
>JAHHRT010000134.1 GCA_020025615.1 Oscillospiraceae bacterium
GGTTCGGGGCTTGCTGTATTTCGGATTACTCTTCGTCCAGGATGGCAATGTGCACGGTATCCAGCTGGCTCTTGTCCACGGTGGTGGGAGCGCCCATCATCAGGTCCTGTGCATTCTTGTTCATGGGGAAGGTGATGACCTCACGGATGCTCTCCTCGCCGGTGAGCAGCATGATGATGCGGTCAACGCCGGGAGCTGCACCTGCATGGGGGGGTGCACCATAGGTGAAGGCATTGTACATGGCGGGGAACTTGGCCTTTACGTCCTCCTCACCCAGACCAACCATCTGGAAGGCCTTTACCATGATCTCGGGATCGTGGTTACGGACAGCGCCGGAAGCGGTTTCATAGCCGTTGCACACCAGGTCGTACTGGTTGGCGTTGATTGCCAGCAGCTTTTCGGTGTTGCCCTCGGCCTCCTCAAGAGCCTTGAGGCCGCCCTGCGGCATGGAGAAGGGGTTGTGGCAGAATTCCAGCTCGCCGGACTCTTCGCCGATTTCGTACATGGGGAAGTCCACGATCCAGCACAGTGCGTACTGCTCTTCGTCGAAGTGACCGGGGATGCGCTTGCCCAGCATGGTACGGATGACACCGGCGGTCTTCTGAGCCACAGCCTTCTTGCCGGCTGCCATGCAGACAAAGCTGCCGGGCTTCAGGTTCAGCTTCTCCACCAGAGCGTCCTTGCAGTCGCCCAGGAACTTGGAGATGCCGCCGGCCAGCTCGCCGTTCTCGTCCAGCTTGAACCAGCAGGCCTTGTTGCCGGTCTGCACTTCCACGTCAGCCAGCAGATGGTCAATCCACTTTCTGGCCTGGGCGAAGTTGTCAACAGCCACAGCCTTGACGGTTGCACCCTCGAAGGGACCGAAGCCGCAGCCCTGGACAATCTCGGAAATGTCCTGGATCTCCAGGTCGATTCTCAGGTCGGGCTTGTCGGAGCCGTAGCGCTCCATAGCCTCGTTATAGGGAATGTGACGGAAGGGAGCCTGAGCGACTCTCTTGTACTTGCCGAACTTCTCGAAGACGGGCACCAGCACATCTTCCAGAGTGGACAGCACATCCTCCTGGGTAGCGAAGGCCATTTCCATATCCAGCTGATAGAACTCGCCGGGGGTACGGTCTGCACGGGCATCCTCATCCCGGAAGCAGGGAGCAATCTGGAAATAGCGGTCGAAGCCGGAGGTCATCAGCAGCTGCTTGAACTGCTGGGGAGCCTGGGGCAGGGCATAGAACTTGCCGGGGTGGTTCCGGGCGGGAACCAGGTAGTCACGGGCACCCTCGGGGGAAGAAGCGGTGAGGATGGGGGTGGTGATCTCCAGGAAGCCCTTCTCGGTCATCAGGCGGCGCAGCTCGGCAACTACCTGGCAGCGCAGGACGATGTTGGACTTGACGGCAGGATTCCGCAGGTCCAGGAAACGGTACTTGAGACGGACGTTCTCGTCTGCGTCCTTGCTCTTGTTGATTTCAAAGGGCAGCTGATTGTGGATGCACTTGCCTAGAATCTGGATGTCCTGGGGAACCACTTCGATCTCGCCGGTGGGGATCTTGGTGTTCTTGCTCTCACGCTCCCGGACGGTGCCGGTGACGGAGATGGTGGATTCCTTATTGATGGACTTGATGATGTTCATCATCTGCTCGGTCTCAATGACCACCTGGGTGGTGCCGTAGAAGTCCCGCAGCACCAAAAATGCAAAATTGGAGCCGACTTCCCGGACGTTTTCCATCCAGCCGACAATGGTAACTTCCTTGCCTGCGTCGCTGAGCCGGAGCTCGCCGCAGTTGTGAGTTCTGGATTGGGTCATGGTAAATGATATCCCCTTTGTTATTTCTATAATTTAACCAAAATATTGTCTCACAAAACCCCGGAGAAGTCAATGCGTTGGGGACGATTCCCAGCAAAAAAACAGAGAAAAACAGGAAGGAAACCAGATTCCTTCCTGTGCGTTGTGATCATGAGAGACCGGGCTTGACCCTAAGCCCCCGGGAAACGGAGCATATCAGGCTTTCTCCGGGGCACTTTCCAGCTCAGCCGATACGGCGGAGATATACTTTTCCAGATAGATTTTATGGGCGATGGTAATGACAATGTTGCGCAGAATGGTTTTTTCATCGCCGCCGGCGTGCTTCACCCGGGGCGGGTCACCGCTGGGGTCGAAGACAAAGCCCAGAGCGGTTTCCAGCTCCTGGCAGAAATAGTCATAGGCGATGCCCACAGAGTAGGAGCGCTGCTGGATGCGGATAAACTTCTGTAAATCGTCCAGGCTCAGAATACTCTTGGCAAGGGCGATGAACATGAGGTGGGCCAGCTGGTCCCGGCTGTACTGCTTTTTCACGGGGCTGTTGATAATGCCCTTTTTGACATAGTTACTAACCATAGACCCGGTGAGGGTGCCTTCCCCCAAGGGCTCGGTATATTCTGAAATAAATTTGGTCACCTGCTCCAGATAGAGGCCGATGCTGGGGATCTGCTCATAGCGGGGAAGGTGAAAGTCCTGCATGGACTTGCGCAGAGCGTCAAAGGTTTCTTCTTTCATCGTTATCACCGGGAATCATTATACGCAAAGATTCGGGAATTGTCAATGGAAGGAACCCGTATAAAAGATTCTATTGACAACGTTATAAAGTTCTGATAAAATGGTCATCGGTTATTAAAAAACCGATGACCGGAAAACGAATACATCGTAAACAGGACGATTTTAGAATAAGAGGCAATGCTCATGAATATTAAAATTGTGGCGGATTCCTCCGCAAATCTTCTTAATCTGGACGGAATCTCCTATGCCAGCGTCCCCTTGAAGCTGGTGACCGAGACTCAGGAGTATGTGGACGACGCAGCCCTGGACACTGCCGGGATGATGGCAGACCTGGCGGCTTATAAGGGCCGTTCCGGCTCCTCCTGCCCCAATGTGGGGGACTGGCTGGATGCCTTCGGGGATGCCCAGTACATCTTCACCCTGGCAATCACCAGGAATCTATCCGGAAGCCACAATGCAGCCCGTCAGGCCAAAGAGGTCTATGAGGAGCAGTACCCCGACCGGAAGGTCTGCTGTCTGGACACCCTTACCACCGGCCCGGAGCTGGTGCTCCTTGCGGAGAAGCTGCGGGAGCTTGCAGCCCAGGACCTGGATTTTGACCGGATTCGGGAGCAGATTGAGGCCTATATGGGAAAGACCCATCTGGCATTTATGCTGTCCTCTGTAGACAATCTGGCAAAGAATGGGCGGGTTCCCGCTCTGATTGCCAAGGCTGTGGGACTGCTCAACATCCGCATTGTGGGCAAGGGCAGCGATTCCGGCACCTTCCAGCAGGTACACAAGTGCCGGGGCGAGAAAAAGGGCATTGAAGGCCTTTTTGGACTGATGAAGGACGAGGGCTTTATGGGCGGTCCTCTGCGGATTACTCACTGCTTCAACGAGCCTGCGGCCCAGGCGCTCAAGGAACTGGCACTGGCAGAGTT
>JAHHRT010000135.1 GCA_020025615.1 Oscillospiraceae bacterium
TTTATCTTTTATGGAGGTGTATTCCGAATTGAAAAAGGTACAATTTACTGAAACCGTCCTGCGAGACGCCAACCAGTCTCTGATGGCAACCCGTCTGCCCTATGCTGACTACGAAGCCATCCTGCCCGAAATGGACAAGGCCGGCTACTACTCCGTCGAGTGCTGGGGCGGTGCAACCTTCGACTCCTGCCTGCGCTACCTGGACGAAGATCCCTGGGAAAGACTGCGCAACCTGCGCAAGATGATGCCCAACACCAAGCTGCAGATGCTGCTCCGCGGCCAGAACCTGCTGGGCTACAAGCACTATCATGATGATGTGGTCGAGAAGTTCGTGGAACTGTCCATCAAGAACGGCATCGACATCATCCGTATTTTCGACGCACTGAACGACTTCCGCAACCTGGGCACCGCTCTGGACGCCACCAAGAAGTATGCAACCAAGAACACCATCGCTTCCGGCTGCATCTCCTACACCCAGAGCCCTGTCCACACCGTGAAGAAGTACGTGGAAATGTGCAAGGAACTGAAGAACATGGGCTTTGAGACCATCTGCCTCAAGGACATGGCCGGCACCATGAGCCCCTCCGAGGCTGAGAGCCTCATCAAGGGCATCAAGGACGCTGTCGGCTCCATGCCTCTGATCCTCCACACCCACTGCACCACCGGTATGGCTTACATGACCGTTCTCAAGGCCATTGAGTCCGGTATCGACGTGGTGGATACCGCTACCTCCTGCTTCTCCAACGGTACTTCTCAGCCCGCTACCGAGACCATGTTCTATGCCATGGATCAGTACGGCATCAAGACCGGCCTGAACGAAGACGCCATCAACAAGGTCAACGACTTCTTCAAGCCCATCAAGCAGAAGTACATCGACAACGGCACCCTGAACCCCAAGTCCATGGGCACCGACGCACAGGCTCTGGTCTACAAGGTCCCCGGCGGTATGCTGTCCAACATGATCGCAAACCTGAAGGATATGCACGCCATGGACAAGTTCGACGAAGCTCTGGCTGAAATCCCCAACGTCCGCAAGGATCTGGGCTATCCTCCTCTGGTCACTCCTCTGTCCCAGATGGTCGGCAACCAGGCTGTTACCAACGTGCTGCTGGGCGAGCGCTACAAGCAGATTTCCACCGAAGTCAAGAACTACTTCAAGGGTGAGTACGGCATTGCTCCCGCTCCCGTGAACCAGGAGCTGCAGGCTAAGATCCTGGGCGAAGGCGGCAAGCCTGTTGACTGCCGCATCGAGGACTCCAAGCGCACCGGCGAAGAATTCAAGAACGCCAAGGAAGCCCTGGGCGATCTGGCTCGCTGCGAAGAGGATGTCATGAGCTACATCTGCTATCCTGTCCAGACCAAGAAGTTCCTGGAAGACCGCAAGGCCAAGGAAGAAAACATCGCAACCTACGTGATCGAAGAAGCTTAAAAGGAGGCAACCGACTATGCTGTTAGCAAATATTGTCGCCTCCGGTGAGCCCGTGTCCATCAGTGATGCTGCCATCACTGCTGTCCTGGGCTACGTTGTCGTCTTTGTCGGTCTGACCATGCTGATGCTCGTGGTCATGCTCATGAGCAAGATCATGATGTCCGCTGCCAAGAAAAAGACCGCGGAAGCTCCCGCTGCCGCTGCTGCTGCTCCGGCTGCTCCCACTGCTGCTCCCGCTCCCGGCACCGCCGGTGAGCTGAAGCTCTACGACACACCCGATCGCGACGCTGCCATGATTATGGCCATTGTGGCCAACAAAATGGGCAAGCCCCTCAACGAACTGCGGTTCAAATCCATCAAGGAGGTCAAGTGAAAATGAAATACAAGGTCACACTCAACGGCAAGACCTATGAAGTTGAAGTCGAAGCCGGCAAGGCCATGCTGGTGGATGAATATGAGGCCTATGCCCCTGCAGCAGCACCTGCTGCTGCCCCCGCTGCCGCTCCTGCCGCTGCTCCTGCAGCAGCTGCTGCTCCCGCTGCCGCCGTGCAGCTGGCTGCCGGTGAAACCGTCGCAGCTCCCATGCCCGGCAACATCCTCAGCGTCAATGTCTCCGCTGGCCAGACCGTCAAGTCCGGCGATGTGCTGGTGGTGCTGGAAGCTATGAAGATGGAAAACGAAATCGTTGCTCCCCGCGACGGCTCCGTTGCACAGGTTGTCGTCTCCAAGGGTTCCGTCGTGGATACCGGTGCTCCCCTGGTCGTTCTGGCTTAAGGAGGGCTCCAAATGAATATTGCTGAAACCCTTCTGCGCCTGTGGAATGATTCCGGCTTCAACGCCTTCTTTATCGGCGATGGCTGGAAGTCCCTGGTTATGATCATCGTTGCCTGCATTTTGCTGTATCTGGGCATCGTCAAGCAGTTTGAGCCCCTGCTGCTGGTCGGTATCGCCTTCGGCACCCTGCTCACCAACCTGCCCGGCAACGGTCTGTACACCCCCGAACTGTGGGATGCGTTCCTGGACCCCAACAGTCCTGCCTTCCATAGCTTCGGCGCCATCATGGCAAAGGGCGGTTTGCTGGATGTGCTGTATATCGGCGTCAAAGCCGGTGTTTACCCGTCACTGATCTTTATGGGCATCGGCGCTATGACCGACTTCGGCCCCCTGCTGTCCAACCCCAAGAGCCTGCTCCTGGGTGCTGCTGCTCAGCTGGGCGTGTTCGTTGCCTACTTCGGCGCAGTCCTGCTGGGCTTTACCGGCAACCAGGCTGCCTCCATCGGCATCATCGGTGGTGCTGACGGCCCCACGGCCATCTTCCTGACCACCAAGTTGGCTCCCGAACTGCTGGGCGCCATCGCCATTGCCGCTTACTCCTACATGGCTCTGATCCCCCTGATCCAGCCCCCTCTGATGAAGCTGATGACCAGCTCCAAGGACCGCAAGATCAAGATGGTTCAGACCCGCGAGGTCAGCAAGACCGAGAAGATCGTATTCCCCATCGTGGTTTCCATCTTCATCATCCTGCTGCTGCCTTCCACCGCTCCTCTGATCGGCTGCCTGATGCTGGGCAACCTGTGGCGTGAGTGCGGTGTCACCGAGCGTCTGAGCGACACCGTCCAGAATGCTCTGATGAACATTGTCACCGTGTTCCTGGGTATCTCCGTGGGTGCTACCACCGTGGCTTCCCGCTTCCTGACCCTGGACACCATCAAGATCGTCGTGCTGGGTCTGGTGGCCTTCGCCATCTCCACCGTCGGCGGCCTGATTGGCGGCAATGTCATGTGCAAGCTGTCCCGCGGCAAGGTCAACCCCCTCATCGGTTCCGCTGGTGTTTCTGCCGTTCCTATGGCTGCCCGCGTGTCCCAGAAGGTTGGCCAGAAGGAGAACCCCTCCAACTTCCTGCTGATGCACGCCATGGGCCCCAACGTGGCCGGCGTTA
>JAHHRT010000136.1 GCA_020025615.1 Oscillospiraceae bacterium
CTGGGCGACTTCTTCGCCATTGTGCTGGTAAAGCAGCTTTTCGGCGGCATTGGCTACAACTTCCTGAACCCGGCTCTGGCGGGCCGTGCATTCATGTTCAGCTGGCCTGTGTTTATGAGCACCTGGGTGGCGGTGGGCTTCCGCAATGCAGCACCCCTGTTCGGCGGTGCAGATATTGTGACTGCGGCTACCCCGCTGGCTGCCATGCACCAGGGTCAGATGCCTGCTGCTTCTGCGCTGGACCTGTTCCTGGGCAACGTGGGCGGCTGCATCGGTGAGACCTCCGCAGTGCTGCTGCTCATTGGCTTTGCCTACCTGCTGATCCGCAAGGTACTTACCCCCCGGATCCCCGTTGCCTATCTCGGCACCGTGGCGATCCTGGCATTCCTGTTCCCCATGGGCAACGGACGCATCGACTGGATGATGGCACAGCTGTTCAGCGGCGGCCTGATGCTGGGCGCTCTGTTCATGGCGACCGACTATGTGACCTCTCCCGTCACCAAGCTGGGCCAGATCGTCTTTGGCATTGGCTGCGGTGTCCTCACCATCCTCATCCGCTACTTCGGCGGCTACAGCGAGGGCGTGAGCTACGCGATCCTCATTATGAATGCCTGTGTGGTCCTGCTGGACAAGATCGGTCATCCTGTTAAGTTTGGCGCACCCAAAAAGGAGGCGGCAAAGGAATGAAAACCGAATCCACTGTGAAATATGTGCTTCGCCTGGCGCTGACCCTGCTGGCAATCACCGCTGTGGTGGCAGCCTGTCTGGCCTATGTGAACGGCATTACCAAGCCCCGGATCGACGCAGCCAAGGCTGCCAAGACCCAGCTGGCCATTGAAACGGTTCTCCCCGGCGGCGGTGAGGAGGTCCAGGACTTTACCGACGAAACCGGCATGGTTTCCAAGGTCTACGGTTCCGACACCGGCTACGCCGTGGAGGTCACTCCCTCCGGCTTTAACGGCACCATCACCATGATGGTGGGCGTTTCCAAGGACGGCAAGGTCCTGGGCATCTCCATGATTTCCCAGACAGAGACCGCCGGCCTGGGCGCTGTATCCGCTGCCAAGACTGCCGCAGGCGAGACATTCCGGGGCCAGTACAAGGGCCAGTCCGGCACCCTTGCGGTTTCCAAGGACGGCGGCACCATTGATGCTCTCACCGGCGCAACCATCACCTCCCGTGCGGTGACCACCGGCGTGAACGCAGCACTTTCCTGTGTTGCGGGTATGGATTAAGGAGGTTTCTTTCATGGATTTCAAAAGACAATTCAAAGAGGGCCTGCTGACCAAGAACCCCGTCACCGTTCAGCTGCTGGGTATGTGCTCTACCCTCGCCATTACCACCAGCCTGTTTAACGGCCTGGGCATGGGCCTCAGCGTTACCATTATTCTGATCTGCTCCAACGTGCTGATCTCCGCTCTGCGGAAGGTCATTCCCAACCAGATCCGCATTGCAGCATACATCGTCATCATTGCAGGCTTTGTCACCATCGTGGACCTGTGCCTTCAGGCCTTCCTTCCGGCGCTGTCGGAAAACCTGGGCGTGTTCATTCCGCTGATCGTGGTTAACTGCATCATCCTGGGCCGTGCAGAGGCCTTCGCCTCGAAAAACACGGTGCTGGCCTCCGCTGTGGACGGCCTGTGCCAGGGCATCGGCTACACCGTGGCACTGGTCATCATGTGCGTCATCCGGGAGCTGCTGGGCTCCGGCACCTTCGGCGGCGGTATCCTCAACGGCGGCGAGGGCATCCGCATCATCCCCGCCCAGTACCCCGCCATGCAGATGGTCATGCCTGTGGGCGGCTTCCTCACCCTGGGCGCTGTCATCGCCGGCTCCCAGTGGCTTATGAAGCACCTTGAAAAGAAGGAGGCGGCTAAGAAATGAATGCGTATGTACAGTCTCTGCTGGGCATTCTCCTGAGTGCCGTTCTCACGGAAAACTTCATTCTGGTCAAGTTCTACGGTATCTGCCCCTTTATGGGCGTTTCCAAGAAGACCGATACCGCCATCGGCATGGGCATGGCTGTTACCTTCGTTATGGGTATCGCCTGCGCCGCCTGCTGGGTGGTGAATCAATGGGTCCTGGTTCCTCTGGAGCTGGAATATATGCAGACCGTGACCTTCATCCTGGTCATCGCCTCCATCGTTCAGGTGGTGGAGATGTTCCTCAAGAAGACCGTTCCCGCCCTCTATCAGGCCCTGGGCATCTACCTGCCCCTGATTACCACCAACTGTGCCGTTCTGGGTGCAGCACTGGTGAACGTGCAGAAGGGCTATGATTTCCTCCAGAGCGTGGTCTTCGGCGTCTGCGGCGGCCTGGGCTTCACCCTGGCCATTGTCCTCTTTGCTTCCATCCGGGAGCGCACCGACAAGTCCGATTGCCCTCAGTGCTTCAAAGGCTTCCCCATCACCCTGATTTCTGCCGGTCTGCTGGCCCTGGCGTTCATGGGCTTCTCGGGCCTGAAGATTTTCTAAGGAGGGCAAATCATGAAAATTTTAATTGCAATTGGCATTTTGGGCGGCCTGGGTCTGCTGTTCGGCCTGATCCTGGCTGCTGCCTCTAAAATGTTCTATGTGGAGACCGACCCCCGTCTGGACCAGCTCCAGGAGACGCTGCCCGGCGCAAACTGCGGCGGCTGCGGCTATGCCGGCTGCAACGCTTACGCAGAAGCCGTGCTGAAGGGCGAGGCCCCCGTGGGAAAATGTGTGGCTGGCGGCAATGAGTGCGCCAAGAAGATGGCGGAGATCATGGGCGTCAAGGCGGAGAATGTGGTCCGCAAGGTGGCTCTGGTCCGGTGCTCCGGTCACAGAATTTACGACGACAACGGCGAGCTGGTAGGCGGTGCCAAGGTGAAGGCCAAGTACGAGGGTATTCACGACTGCCTGGCAGCTTCCAAGGTTGGCGGACGGGGCCCTCTGGCCTGCAAGTACGGCTGTCTGGGCTACGGCACCTGCACTGAGGTCTGCAAGTACGATGCCATCCACATTGTGGACGGTGTGGCCCAGGTGGACGAGAACAAGTGCATCGGCTGTATGAGCTGTGCCGAGGTCTGCCCCAGACATCTGATTATCCCCGTGGAGCCGGCCCGGAACGTGGTCATTGCCTGTGCATCCCTGGCAAAGGGCGCAGTCACCACCCGTGGCTGTACCGCCGGCTGTATCGGCTGCGGCCTGTGCAAGAAGATCTGCCCCAAGGGTGCGATCACCATTGAGAATAATCTGGCAATCATCGATTATACCAAGTGCGACAACTGCGGCCTGTGCGCAACGGTCTGTCCCAAGCACCTCATCAAGGACTCCAACGTGGAAAAGCTCCAGGAAGTCTAAATTTTACAGCGAAAAGCTCCCGATGCAGCGCA
>JAHHRT010000137.1 GCA_020025615.1 Oscillospiraceae bacterium
GGGTTTTTGGTGCCGCTGACGGGACTCGAACCCGTACAGTATCGCTACCGGGGGATTTTAAGTCCCCTGTGTCTACCGATTCCACCACAGCGGCGTGGCTATTCAGTATGATAGCATATTTTTATTTTCCAGTCAAGTGTCAGAGCTGATCCAGATTTCGCGTAAATGGCTCCAGGCAGTTTTCTAGAAACCAGTCCAGCTCCTCCCGGTGCATCTCGTTCATGGCAGTACGGATTTGAACCTCCGCAGAGTCAAACTCCCGGTTTCCGGCCTTCTGCTCCTCCAGGCATTTGATATAAGCGGACAGCTTATCCGCTGCCTTGACTACCGGCAAAACCGCTTCGTCGTCCTCAAGAACCAGGTGCTCATAGCATCCCCGAAGCGCCTGGGGCAGCAGATCCAAAAGCCGCTGGCCTGCGGCGCGCTCCACCTGCTTGTAGGCGGTTTTTATCCGAGGATTGTCATACTTAATGGGAGTAGGCAAATCCCCGGTGAGGATTTCCGAAGCATCATGGTACAGGGCTGCCACTGCGCACTTGTCCGGGTCCGGACCGGGAAGGCCCAGAATCTCCCGGCGAATCAGAGCCAGGCCGTGGGCCAGCACCGCCACCTGGTGGCTGTGCTCCTGGATGTTTTCAGAAAAGGTATTGCGCATCAGACCCCAGCGGGTGATATACCGCATCCGGCTCATCAGGGCATAGAATTCATTTGCCATCGTTATTTTCCCTCCGCTTGGGCGACGACCTTGGGCAGGTCATCCGGGGTCTCACAGAAATACCGACCGCCGGAAGTCTCCAGCATCTCCCGATCCCGGAATCCCCAAAGCACACTGACGCAGGGCACCTCGGCATTGGCTGCCGTGAGAATGTCCACCTCACTGTCTCCGATGTAGATGCAGGTTTCCACGCCAATGGCTTCCATTCCCTTGCGCACCATGTCCGGCGCAGGCTTTCTGGGACAGTCCGCACTTTCACCCAGGGCATAAATGTCCCCGAAATACTGCGCGCACAGCGTCTTCACCGCCGTATCCGGCTTATTGGACACAATGGCAATGGGATAGTCTTTTTTCAGAACTGCCAGCGCCTCGGGGATTCCTTTATACGGTGCAGTCTGAATCTGGCAATGGGCATCGTAATAGGCCTTGTAGGTGGCAAGCACCTTCTGCACCGTCTCCTCCGGGGTTCCTTCCGGCAGAGACTTGCGAATCTGGTTTGCCGCACCGTTTCCCAGCACTTTTCGGATTTCCTCTAAAGTGCGCTGAGGATAGCCGTAGACGCTTAACGCATAGTTCGTGGCATCTCGCAGGTCCTCCAAGGTGTTGAGGAGGGTTCCGTCTAAATCAAACAGCAGTCCGGTCTTCATCTCAATACCCCCGATTCTTGAGGACACGGATGTCCTCTCCCACAAAGGTCATGCGGTTGAAGCCGCCGTGGAGCCGGGATGCAATCTGGGGAGAATACCGACGGCTCATCTCATCCATGTTGAGGTTGGTAGAGACCACCATGGGCTTTCCCGCCAAAAGCCGATCATTTAAGAGCGTATAGAGGGCTGCGGTGACAAACTGCCCCGGCATCTCTGTACCCAGGTCGTCAATAATCAGCAGGTCGCAGTCGTTAAACTTCGCAGCTTCCCGGCGATTGTCCTCATTGGGGGAGAACTTAGCCTGTTCCAGCTTGGAAAACAGGTGGGCAGAGGTTTCATAAATCACACTGTATCCCCGGTCCGCCACCACACGGGCAATGCAGGCGGAAAGGAAGGTTTTGCCCAGGCCTGTACCACCTACAAACAGCAGGTTTCCGGAATTCTGATTGAAGGTCATGGCATATCGGCGGCAGGTTTCCAGGACCCGCTCCATAATGCTCCGAGGGCTGACCCCGTATTTGGGGTCCACCCGGTCCGGGTAGTAATCCAGCCGGAACTGGGAGAAATTCTCCCGGCCCCCGGTTAAAATCGTCAATTCCTTTTTCTGCTCCTGGCGGCACAGCTCTGCCAGGCACTCGCACATGGTAGAGCCGATGTACCCGGTGCCGCCGCACTTATCGCAAATGGGGCTGTCATCCAGATAGCCCTCTTCAAAATAGGTTTCCGCCAGCTGCTCCCGCTCACGCTGCAAGGCCAGGTTCTGCTCCCGCACACGGGCCATGGCCTCCTGCACGTCTACACCGCCGGAAAATGCGGCCTGGGCAGCCTGGGCCATCGACCGGCGCAGCTCCATATCGATCTCCCGGATTCTGGGAACCTGGGCATAAGCCCGGGCCAGATGCTCCCGATTTTCCGATTCCCGGTCCTCCTTGGCCTGAGCCAGTCTGTCTCTGGCGCGGCGGACCACTTCTGCACTGTATCCCACGGTTTATCCCTCCCGCATGAGTTTCTGAATGGCTTCCAATTCTGCCTCGCCCAGCTGTCCCGAAGCGCCCTTGGGAACCGGCTTCTGATCCCCGTTCTGAATGGACTGGACATCGTGGAGGCCCTTTTCGTGCCAACGCTGCAAAATCGTATTCATGTACGCCCAGTTGAGACCGCCGGTATTGAGGCAGGTCCGCTCATAGGCAAGGCCAATGGATTCTTCATCAAAGCCCAGCTCCAGCCAATTGTTGGCATAGCGCTCCTCGGCAGGGGTCAGTCTTCTACCCCGAATCTGCAAAATATCCATCAGCCGATGGAGCCGGGAATTGCGGACATTCTGGGCCTGGATAAAGGCCGCAGCCTCCTCCACCGTATCAATGCCCCGCTCTGCCCAGGCATAGGCCTCTTTCTCGATGGTGCGCAGGCTGGGATTGCGCAGGCTTCCCCGCTGTCTTGCCCGTTCCTTACAGTAGCACACCAGCACGGTGATTACATCTGCCGGCAGGCCCAGGTAGCGGACAAAGCCCAGGACGATCTTCAGTTCCTCTGTATTGAGGCTCCGGCCCAGGACCCGCTGAATCTCCCCGTAAAGGCCCCGGAAGGATGCATCTGCATCCATTGCGTTCAGCACATCTCCCTCGGTATAGCTGGGACGCTCACCGGGGGCAATGTGGCTGGGATGCTCCTCCTGAATCAGCCCCAGCTGCCGCAGGGTTGCGCTGGCACAGGAGAGCCGGGAGTTTCCAAAGTTCAGGTCCGCTTCGGCCCCTTCCATGGAATTGCCGCTGGTTAAATAGAGGTACAGCAAAGCCGCATCGGGATTCCCTGCGGATAAAAGCTTCCGCATATGATTCTCTGAAATTTTTACAGGTTGCGTTATCATGGTCATTCCTCGCATAATCGTCAATTGCTCTCATTATACCACAGCTTTCCCCTGGCGACAACGGCTGTATCGAGAGAAAAGTCAAGAAAATTTCTGTTTCCTCTGGAAGATACCGG
>JAHHRT010000138.1 GCA_020025615.1 Oscillospiraceae bacterium
TAAATCAGCACTCTGCTCTGCGGCCTCAACGCAAAAGCGTTGGGGCCGCCTCTTTTTTGTTCTTATGATCTACAGTATTGGAATCAGTTTCATCTCATTTATCGTGAAGTGTTTTCCAAGATCACACTTCACAGAAAGGAAAGGTCACCAATGAAAAAACGACTGTTGTCACTTCTTCTTGTCCTGGTCACTGTTATTGGCCTCTTGCCCACAGCAGCACTGGCCGCCTCTACAGAGGAGGAGGCGCTGGGCGAAGTTGATATCTACAATGGCGGATCTGAGATAGGGTATCTCTCCATCAATGGTACTGTACGCAAACAGAAGTATACCTACTTCAATTATACCGGAGAGGATGGTATCAGCCGAGAAGTACCCGCTTACTGTGTGAATCCCAATACGAAGGGCGTTCCTCAGTCTGTAGCTCCCGGCCAGAGCATCAAATACCTGGCCAATGAGAGATCCAGCGACCCCAAGGTGGTCGGTATCATATCCAACGGTTACCCCCACCGCTCTTTGGGTGAACTGAAGCTGGATAACAAGTATCAAGCGTTTTATGCCACTAAAATGGCATTGTGGTGTTATCTGCTCCCCCACTGGAACATCAACAACCTGAAGCTGGCACCTGGCCTGACCGGAAGTGAAAAGGACATTGGGCAGCGCATCCTGGCCGCAGCCAAGGATATCTATAAGCGTGGTACCACCTACAATTATATGCTCACCCCTAAACTCACGGTCACTCCGGATCGCTCTACGGCCTATCCGGTCAATATTGGCGGGGACAGCTGCTATCAGCAGGTCTATACCATTTGGAGCGAGACCTGGGTATATGATTACGATGTGTCTGTGGCTTTTCAGGACCCCGGCGAAGTACCTTCTGGCACACGTATCGTAAACATGGAGGATCAGGATATCACCGCTGTGCCCACCAAATGGACTGGTGATGGCTATGGTGCCCAATTCAAGGTCCTGTATCCTGCTGACGCCATCAAGGGGCAGAGTGGAAATGTCCAGCTTTCCCTATCTGCCAGTGTTGCACAGTATGCAGCCATGTACGCCATATGCCAGGAAACAGATCGATATGGAAAAATCCAAAACTATATCTGTGATCTGGACAACCACAAAAAAATGGAAGTTGCCGCCATCAGCAGCTATGGTGCGCCTGATGAGGAACCCAAGGAGACCGCGCTGAAGATCGTCAAGCTGGAGGCCGGGACGAACATCCCGCTGGAAGGAGCTATCTTCTCTGTCTACGATCCCGAAGGACAGAAGATCGGCTCTTTTTCCACCGGCCCAGACGGGACTGTCATCATCCCTCTGACCTTGGAGGGACATTATACTGTCACAGAAGATATCCCGCCCAAATACCATCTGCTCCCCAATATCTGCACGCAGCACGCAGATGTAGAGTATGACAAGCTGGCCACCCTGACCTTCTATAACGATCCCTATGGCTCTTTGCGGGTGATCAAGACCAGCGATACCGGCGACCTGCTCCCTGGTGTCACCATCCAGATCAAACACATCGAGAGCGGAGCTACCCAGACCGGAAAGACCGGAACCGGCGGATCTATTACCTTTGACCACCTGAAACCCGGTGGTTATGAGGTGCGGGAACTGGCCGGGATCGAGGGCTGGCAGGCTGTGACCGATGCCGTCCAGACGGTCTCTGTGGTCACCGGCGAGACCTCTACCGCAACCATCGTCAACAAAGAATTGCCCGGTCTGCGGATCATCAAGTATGATCGCACCACCTCCGCCCCCATGCCCAATGTCTCTTTTGAGGTGTTCCAAGACAATGATTCCTTGGGCATCTTCAAGACAGATGAATTTGGTGAGATCTTGCTGGTAAATTTGAGCGCAGGCAGCTATCGCATCGAGGAACGGCATACAGGCGATGACACCCATATCGTTGACCCCACCCCTCAGTATGCAGAACTGAAAGCGGGCATGGGGATCGTAGAGCGTGTATTCTTCAACTCCAAAAAGCCCGGAATCCACCTGATCAAGGTGGACAGCAGCGATCTCTCCAAACCCATTGCAAATGCCAAGTTTGAGATCAAGGCGGTAGATGGCTCCTGGGGGCCGGAGGAAATTACCACACAGGCAGATGGTACCATTGACCTCTCTAAACTGCCCACCGGCGCCTATGTCGTGACCGAGCTGTCCTGCCCCGGTCATGTCATCGATGAGGCCCAGAGGATCATCCATCTGGACGCAGACGAAACCGCTGAATTTGTATTCACCAACAGCAAGCTGCCCTCTCTGACTCTTACCAAAATCAGTGCGGACGGCTCTCCCTTGGGTGGTGTTGCGTTCCGGCTGGCCAAGATCGAGGATGGCGGCAGGTACCTGGATCGTAAGACTGGACCGGATGGGACCATTGTCTGGGAGGGGCTGGAGCCTGGTGTTTATTCTTTGAGGGAGACAGCTACTGTGGACGACCACATTCTGGATGTGCGGGAGTATCATGTACAGCTGTTTCCTGGTAAGGACAGCACCATCGTGCTGGAGAATCAGAAGCGGCCTGATCTCACTGTGTGGAAGCGAGACGCAGACAGCGGCGCTCCCATCGAAAACACCGTATTCCTCGTCCGTGCCGCAGACGGTCACAGTGTAGATGAGATCAAGACAGGAGCAGATGGCAGCGTCACACTGAAAAATCTCCTGCCTGGTGTCTATGAGATCGAAGAAAAGTCCGTTCCCAGCCCCTACCTCAAGGACGCCCCCAAGCAGCTGGTAACGCTCTGGCCCAATCGGGATCGTGCAGTCTACTTTGAAAACCACAAAGCCCCTGTCATTGAGATCATCAAGGAAAATTCCATCACCCATGAGCCGCTGGCAAATGTGCGGTTCCAGGTCTGGTACGCATCTAACAAAACGGACAGTGGTGAGATCAATGACTTGGGCGTATTCGTTACGGATGAAAATGGACGGATCGAACTGACCGGTCCAGCCAATGGCTTGCGGGACGGATGGTTCCGTGTCAAGGAGTTGGAGCCGCCCACCGGATTTGGCATCAAGGACAGCGATACCCAGGAGGCATTTGTCCCTGCTGGAAAGGGACACACGTTCCGTTTTCAGAATACTCCCCTCTCTGCTTTGACCGTATGGAAGTATGACAGTGTGACCGGCGAAGCTGTGAAAAATGCCGTCTTTCAGGTCAAATATCTGGGTGGAGAGACCAGTGGCAGCGGCGGCACCGTGATCGGCACCTACAAGACCTCTGCCAATGGCAGCTTCACGGTAACCGGCTTGAAAGCTGGCAACTATATCGTGGAGGAACTGGCCAGTGACAGCGGCCATGTGATCGACACCGCCCCCCAGACCG
>JAHHRT010000139.1 GCA_020025615.1 Oscillospiraceae bacterium
AAGCGGCACTGCCACAGGCAGTGCCGCTTTTGAGTGATTACGGGGGATGAATTTACTTATCGGAGAGACCTTCCACCAGACCGTTTGCCATGCCCACCAGACTCTGCATCTGGCTGGGAATGATGATCTTGGTGGCCTTGCCGTCGGCAACGTCCTTCATGGCCTCAATGGCCTTGAGCTTGATAACCTGGTCGGTAGGAGCCTGCTCGTTGAGGAGGGCCAGAGCGTCGGCGGTTGCCTTCTGCACTGCCAGAATGGCCTGTGCCTGACCGTCAGCTCTCAGAATGGCGGCCTGCTTCTCAGCCTCGGCTTTCAGAATGGCGGCCTGCTTTTCGGCATCGGCCTTCAGAATGGCGGATTCCTTCTCGCCTTCGGCGATGAGGATCTTGGACTTCTTTTCGCCCTCGGCAATGAGGATGGCCTGACGGCGGTCACGCTCAGCCTTCATCTGCTTTTCCATGGAGGACTGAATATCAGCGGGAGGCAGGATGTTTTTCAGCTCCACACGGTTCACCTTGATGCCCCAGGGGTCGGTGGCCTCGTCCAGGATAGAGCGCATCTTGGTGTTCACAACATCACGGGAGGTGAGGGTCTGGTCCAGCTCCAGGTCGCCGATGATATTACGCAGGGTGGTAGCGGTGAGGGTTTCCATAGCTGCCATGGGCTGCTCAACGCCGTAGCAGTAGAGCTTGGGGTCAGTAATCTGGAAGTAGACAACGGTGTCGATCTGCATGGTGACGTTGTCCTTGGTGATGACAGGCTGGGGGGGATAGTCGAGGACCTGCTCCTTGAGGCTTACCCGACGGGCGATGCGGTCGAAGAAGGGAATCTTAAAGTGCATACCCACACCCCAGACGGTGTGGAAAGCACCCAGTCGTTCAATGACATAGGCGCGAGACTGCTGAACCACCGAGATGTTGACACAGATGATGACCAGCACCAGAATTGCCAGAATGATGAAAAATAGTCCCATAGTAATACCTCCGTAAATTTAGTTTTCTTCTTTCACTGGGGTTACAAAAACCTTGACACCCTCTACCCGATCTACGCGGACCAGGGTATCCTCGGGAATCGGCTGGCCGGAAGTGCTCCGGGCTGTCCAGAACATGGCATCCAGCTTGACCTGTCCCATGGCCATGGTGTTATCGATGGCGGTGGTGACATACCCTTCGGCACCGATCACAGAATCCACGTTGGTAGGAGAGAGCTTGGGGTTTAAGTACTTACGAACCAGAGGGCGCAGCAGCAACAGCAGCAGGGTAGAGACCACCAGGAAGACGGTCATTTGCAGCCATACGCCGCCGTGTAACAGACTCACCACCAGGGCAGCCAGGCATCCGAAGGCAAACCAAAGGGAAACCAGGGCGACGGTGGAAGCTTCTGCCAACAGAAACAGCACCATGAGGATGAGCCACGTGATTGCGGACCAGTTCATATAGAATCCTCCCTTCTGCACGAAATAGATAGATCCGTACCGATAGAATAACAGAAAATAGGGACTGCGTCAAATGGCATATTTTCTCCTACTGTGTATAAATGTACGCCTGAGAAAAGGCCTTTTCCCTGGATTTCTTCGAAACCGGGATATTTTTCAGAAAAAGCAAAGAAAACTCAGAAAATGTTAAAGAAAATATTAAATTCTACACAAGAAGATGGCGTATTAAGACCATATGACCGTATCAAATGGCTGGGGTAGGGGAGAGCACGTCAAGGGCCTTTTTCAGGGGTTCCCGGGGCCGGATGCAGGGGACAAATTTGTAGGAAATATGACTTTTTGTATCGATATAAATATACTTTCTACATTATTTTTGTACAAATTGACCTAAATCTATGGACAAATGTTTCAAAGTGAGGTATCATGTACCCAGGATATGCGGCACTGGTCCGCAAATTTTGAAAGAGGTGAAGAAATATGGCGTTTTCTTTTTTCGGCGGGATCCATCCCAACGAAAATAAGTGGTACGCTTGTGACAAGGCCGTTCAGGACTTCCCGGAGCCGGACCTTCTGGTCATCCCCATGAGTCAGCACATCGGTGCGCCTTGTAAACCCCTGGTGAAGAAGGGGGACACCGTAACCGTCGGTCAGAAAATTGGTGACAATGAGGGCCTGTGTGTTCCGGTTCATGCATCTGTTTCCGGTGTGGTCAAGGCTGTGGAGGCAAGACCCCACAGCAACGGCACCATGGTTCTCAGTGTGGTGATTGAAAACGACCATCAGGACACCCTGTGCCCTGAAATCCAGGGCCGGACCCAGGAGCAGGTGGACGCCCTCACGGCCGAGGAGCTCATGAACATCATCCGGGAAGCCGGTATTGTGGGCATGGGCGGCGCAACCTTCCCCACCCATGTGAAGCTCTCCTCCGGCATTGGCAAGGTGGATACCATTATTGTCAACGTCAGTGAGTGTGAACCCTACATCGTGGCGGATGACCGGCTCTGCCGGGAATTCCCCAATGAGCTTCTGTCCGGCCTCAAGGTGGTTATGAAGATCCTGGGCCTGCAGAAGGCACATATTGCCATCGAGGACAACAAGCCCGAGGCCGCCCAGGCCCTCCGGGAGGCCATTGAGAACGGTTCCGGCATCACCGTGGATGTGCTGCCTGCCAAGTACCCCCAGGGTGCTGAAAAGCAGCTGATCTACGCCATCACCGGTCGTGAGGTTCCCTCCGGCGGTCTGCCCGCTGCTGTGGGCTGCGCCGTGTTCAATGCAGCGACCTGCAAGGCCATCCATGATGCAGTTTACAATGGGATGCCCCTGATTCGCCGGATTGTCACAGTTTCCGGCGATGTGGTGATGGAGCCCAAGAACCTGATGGTTCCCATCGGCACCGCCATCAACGATCTGCTGGAGGCTGTAGGCCACAGCGAGAACCCTTACAAGGTTCTGTCCGGCGGCCCCATGATGGGCGTGGCCCAGTTCGATCTTCGGGCCCCCATTATCAAGGGCAGCAACGCCATTACCATCCTGGGCAAGAATAACCGCTACATGGTGGACAGCTGGAACTGCATCCGCTGCGGCAAGTGCATCAACGTATGTCCCATGCACCTGATGCCTGTGATGATGCACCGGGCCCGCCGGGAAGATGACCTGGAAGGCCTGAAAAAGTACAATGTTATGGACTGCATCGAGTGCGGCTGCTGTGCCTACACCTGCCCCGCCCGAATCCCTCTGGTTCAGTCCTTCCGTGCCGCCAAGCAGCTGCTTCGGGATGAAGCGGCTCGGGCGAAGAAATAAGGAGGTGGAAATAAAGTGGCACAGATGAAATACTTCTATGAGCTGACGATTTCCAGCTCTCCTCACATTCACTCCCCGGAGACCACCACGAC
>JAHHRT010000014.1 GCA_020025615.1 Oscillospiraceae bacterium
CCGCACTGTGCACGCAATAGCTGCCCGCCTTGCGGGTCGAGCGGCGAAGGGCAGTGACGATTATCACCGCACTGTGCACGTATTGTCCACCCGCACTGCGGGTCGAGCGGCGAAGGGCAGTGACGAATACCTCCGCACCGTGCACGCAATAGCTGCCCGCCTTGCGGGCCTTGCGGGCATTAGCGGGCCTTGCTGTTTTTGCGGAGGATTTGCAGACTTACCATGAGCAGGCAGGCCCAGAGGAACATACTGAGGGCCCAGTTGCCGCAGGCCATCATGGGGCTGGATACAATGATCAGGATGCTGTTGAGAATGTTGCCCAGCAGAATCGGCCCGGCGGCACTGACAATGGTGATGACCAGCAGTACCAGGGTCAGAAGCAGAGACAGTGCGCTGAGATTTCGGATCAGCTTCACCAGGGCCCGGTCCTGGGTCTTGTTCCCCAGATAGAGGAGCCATGCCGGCGGCAGGAAGCAGAACAGAGCCAAAATCCGGGAGAGGATTTTCACGGCAGGGGCGGGAAACGGGATAAATCCCAATCCGGCGCACAAAATAAACAGGCCGCCCCAGAGAGCGTACAGCGTTGATTTTTTCATAATTTCTCCTTAAGAACTTAGGCGTTTTCATATAGTTTACTCTAAATTCCCAGGTTTGGCAAGGGGAAAACAGGAAAAAAAGCTGGACAGGGTTCTCATAATCTGGTATACTAGGAGGATGAATATGGAAGGGGAGATGGATTCCCATGAGATGCCCATACTGTGGCGATCCCGACAGCAAGGTTGTGGATTCCCGCCATTCTGAAGACGGCCTGAGTATTCGCAGACGCCGAGAGTGTATGCGCTGCCAGCGTAGATTTACCACCTATGAGGTGGTGGAGAGCCTGCCCATTATCGTGGTTAAGCGCAACGGCTCCCGCCAGCCTTTTGACCGCAATAAAATACTCAACAGCATGATCCGCGCCTTCGATAAGCGAAAGGTGGATGTGAGCGACCTGGATCGGATTACCACCGAAATCGAGCAGAGCATCCAGAATACCCTGGAGCGGGAGATCAGCACGGATAAGCTGGGAGAGATGGTCATGGAGCGACTGAAGCCTCTGGACGAGGTTGCCTATATCCGTTTTGCTTCCATTTACCACCGTTTTCAGGATGCTGAGAGCTTTATGCGGGAAATCAGCAAATTCCTGGAGGAAAAAGCATGAATATCGATTCCATCAAAGAAATTATGGACGGTATCGATCCCGGAGCCATTCTCCCGGATCTCTCTACCCTGTTTGGACGGGTGGAGGTGATTTGCAAAATCGCCGTCCTGGTCGGTCCCATTGTCCTGCTGATTATGGGCCTTGCCTACCTGTTCCTGTCCCCCAAGGAGGCCAACCACTATTTTGGCTACCAGTGCTATTACGGCATGGGCAGTATCCAGGCCTGGCGGTTTACCCAGCGGCTGTCCGGCATTGTAATGGGCGGCCTGGGCCTGATTCTCACCGTTACCATGTACTTCATCAGCGCAAAATTCCCCGGAATGAACGCCATGGAGCTGGCGGGGAAAGCCGTTTCCTGCCTGGTTTGGGAGGCGGTTCTCATCGCCCTGGCGATGGGCGGCATCAACCTCACCGCCTTTCTCCTGTTCAACCGCAAGGGTGAGCTTCGGAAGAAAAAATAAAGTCAAAACTGCCGCAAGGTTTTTTCCTTGCGGCAGTTTTTTTATCCTAGTGCGCTGTTTGCAGCAGATACAGGGCAAGGGCAGCAAGCCCAATGCCAAGCATCGCGATGCCGTCGGCTGGATCCAGTTTCCCCAACAGATTTAGCACCACAACGGCAATGCCCATGGCAAGAGCAGCGGCCCTTAGGACCAGCCCGATCATTTGCACCGTGTTTTTTTGCTGACTGCGGCCTTGCATCAGCTGTTCCACAGATACGCCCAGCTGCTCTGCAAGCTTTGGCAGGGAGTTTATGTCAGGGCAGGACAAATCCCGTTCCCACTTGGAGACGGCCTTGTCTGTCACACCCATTTTTTCTGCCAGCTCCAGCTGGGTTAGCCCCTGTGCCTTTCTAATGTCTGCAATCCTGCTTCCAAGGGTTTTCTGCATTGGTCTATCCCTCCGTGAAGTTTTGTGTGGTGCTATTGTACCCTATGGGTGCCGGATATGCAACCGACCGGAAGTTTCCCTGGGGAAACCGTTGGTTTCCCAGAGAGTAGAGAGGAATTTTTAACACGTTTTCCCTGAAATGCTTTAAAACTGCGGATTTTTAAAGCAGTGTAATAGAATGGGCAAGAATAGGCAAAAGCCCCCAAGGCTGGGCCTTGGGGGCAGGGGAGACAGGAATTACTTACAGGTACTTTGCGTAAGCGGCGCGGATCATCTCAATGCACTCGTCCACGATGGGCAGATCCTCGGGAACCAGCTCAGCCAGAGGTGCACGGACAGAGCCGATATCCACGTTCTCCTTGCGGCGCAGGATCTCCTTGATGGTGGCATACATATTGCCATGGGTAGCGCACATTCTGTAGATGATGCGGCAGCAGTCGTTCTGAATCTGACGGGCCTTCTCCAGCTCGCCGGCCTTCACGCAGCGGTACAGCTCCACGTACAGCTCGGGCATAGCACCGTAGGTGCCGCCGATGCCGCCAACAGCGCCCATGACCAGACCGGAAATCAGCTGCTCATCGGGACCGTTGAAGACGATTGCGCCCTCGTCCTTCCACATCTGGATGTCCTGGGTGGGCATGGAGGAGTTCTTAACGCCGATGACTCTGGGGTTCTTCAGCATTTCCTTCAGCAGGGGCACGCTCAGTGCCACGCCAGCCAGCTGGGGAATGTTGTAGATGATGAAGTCGGTGTTGGGAGCGGCTGCGCTCATGTCGTTCCAGTACTTGGCGATGGCATAGGGGGGCAGCTTAAAGTAGATGGGAGGAATGGAAGCAATGGCATCCACGCCCACGGACTCAGCGTGACGGGCCAGCTCCTGGGAGTCGGCGGTGTTATTGCAGGCCACGTGTGCGATGACGGTGAGCTTGCCCTTGACCTCTTCCATGACGGTCTCCAGAAGCAGCTTCCGCTCGGCGACGCTCTGGTAGATGCACTCGCCGGAGGAACCGCCCACGTACAGACCCTTCACGCCCTTGTCCAGGTAGTAACGGGCCAGAGCACGGGTAGCGTCCACGCTGATGTTGCCTTCTTTATCATAGCAGGCATAGAATGCAGGGAAAATACCCTGATATTTTGTAATGTCAGTCATTTTATAAGACTCCTTTTTTATTAACCCTTGACAGCGCCCATGGTGATGCCCTGGGTAAAGTACTTTTGGAAAATCAGGAACACGATGATGATGGGAGCGGCAGCCAGAGCGGAACCGGCCATCAGAACACCCATATCCACGGAAGCTTCGCCCATCAGGGTGGAAATACCCATGGAGATGGTGTACTCCACATTGTCGGACAGCATGACCAACTGCATGAAGTAGTCGTTCCAGGCATTGATGAAGGTGAAGATTGCCAGAGCGCCGATGCCGGGCTTCACCAGAGGCAGAACCACGGTAGCGAAGGTGCGCAGCTCGCTGGCACCGTCAATGCGGGCAGCTTCCAGCATTTCCGAGGGGACGCTTTCCGAGAATTGCTTCATGAGGAACACGCCGAAGGGCCAGCCGACGGTGGGGAAGATCACAGCCCAAAGGGTGTTGTAAAGATGCAGAGCGGACATTTCCTTCAGCAGGGGAATCAGGATAACCTGCTTGGGCAGAGCCATGGCGCAGACAATCAGGCTGAAGATGAGGCCCCGGCCGCGGAAACGCTTCTTAGCCAGAGCGTAGCCAGCCATGGATGCGGTGGCGCAGGTCAGCAGCATTGCGCCCACGGACATGAGCACGGTGTTGATGAGCCAGCGGTAAGCGGCAGGACCGGTGGGGCCTGTCCAGCCAAAGAGCTGGAACAGGGGAGAGGTACGCTGATTCAGCAGACGGTCAAAGTTTGCCATGGTCCACTTGGTGGGGAACCACACAGGCTTGGTGGCAAAAATATCAGCACCGGTCTTGAAGGCACCGGTAATGATCCAGTACAGGGGGAACAGGAACAGAATCGCCAGAATAACCAGGACGATGTTTGTAAAGATTTTATACGCACGGCTGCGAGCATTGGTTTTCATGTCGATCCCTCCTTACTTCTCTTTTGCAAGCTTGAACTGGAGAGCGGACAGAAGGCCGATGGCAATGGCAAGGACAACGCCCATAGCGTTGGCATAGCCGAAGTGTCCAGACTGCTCAGTGAGCTTGAATGCGGTGTAGTAGATGTGGTACATCACGGTGTTGGTGCCGGAACCGCCGGAGGTCAACAGCTGAATCAGTGCGAAGCACTGGAAGGAGTTGATGGTGGTGATGACCAGGATGTACAGGGTGGTGGGCAGAACCTGGGGCCACTTGACGTTCCAGAAAACCTGGGTGTTGGTAGCACCGTCTACTTCGGCGGCTTCTACCAGGCTTCTGTCCACGTTGCCCAGTGCGGAGACATACAGCACGATGGGCTGACCAACGGAGGTGGTGAACAGAATCAGGATAATGCACCACAGGGCGTATCTGGTATCGCCCAGCCAGTTGATGTTGCGCTCGATCAGGCCGGCACCGGTGAGAACGGAGTTGATAATGCCGGTGTAGCCGTCAAACATCCACTTCCAAACTGCGGTAACGGCAACAGAGCCGGTGACCACAGGCAGATAGAAGACAATTCGATAGAAAGAACGGGAGAAGCTTCCCATCTGATAGATAGAAGAGGAGACCCAGAGGGAGAATGCACAGGTAGCGGGAACGCTTACCAGCACGATCAGGAAGGTGTTCCAGAGAGCTTCCTGGAAGACCTTGTCCTGGAAGAGCTTTGCATAGTTTTTCAGGCCGATGAAGTGGCCCAGCATGGAGGAATCGGTCATATTGGCGTCGGTAAAGCCCATGAGGATACAGATAATCATAGGTGCGACCACGAAGCCGATGAAGAAAATCAGGCTGGGCAGCATGAAGGAGTATCCGGAAATATCCTCTCGCCGCTGAAGTGCGCGGCTCATTTTTTGATGTTTCTTTGCCAAGAAAGAACGCCCCTTTCTCTGATAATTCATTTGGAAATCCCCATCACGGACCGAACATCGCAGATTCAGGCAGCGATGGCGACTTCCGTCGGGAAGAACGGCCCCCTGGGGGGCCGAAACAGCCTTAAAAAAGCGCCTCTTCTCACGCTTGCAGTTGAGAAGAGGCGCGCGGACCCTTTTATATTAGGATACGCAAGGTGTAAAATCAGCCCTGAGCAGCTGCGTTGGCCTCAGCAACAAACTGTGCGACGGACTCGGTAACATCCTGGCCCTCGCCAACCTTCTGCAGCATATTCCACCAGGAGGTACGAGCCTGTGCCCAGCCATTGGTGACCTGATAGTAGTCGCCCAGGTAAGGCATCAGAACCTGATACTGCTCCATGGTCTCGTTGCCGTTCCAAACGGTGCTGAGGTCAGTACCCTCGGCTGCGGAACGAACGGGGAAGAAGGAAGAGGTCTTAACGGTGTCAACGGTGTGCTCGGAGTCTGCGAAGTACTTAACGAACTTCTTAGCAGCGTCGATCTTGGCCTGGTCGCCATTGTCGAAGATGCCGAAGCCCCAGATGCCGCCCTGCAGGTCGGGATCGCCGGACTCAGTGGGGAATGCCATGCAGACGATCTCATCGCCGGTAACGGTCTTGCCAGCGCCGGTGCCAGCCTGGTTGGGATCCAGCTGCTGCTGAATGTTCCAGCAGTTAGCCATCTTCAGAACGCCCTGGTAGAAGAGCTTGATCTCGTCGCCGCCAGCGATAGCTGCGTCGAAGTCAACACCCTTGGTGTCGTGCAGAGCGGTGATAGCCTTGATGTTAGCCTCGTCGTCCCAAGTGTACTTGCTGTGGTCAGCATCGGTGAAGGTGCCGCCGTACAGGTTGTTGATCAGAGCACGGGTGCCCTGGTCGCCGCCCTGGCCGCCGCAGAACACGGTGGTAACGGTGCCGCCGAACTTAGCTTCCAGAGCCTCGATGGCCTTGAAGTAGTTCTCAGTGGTCCAGGTGTGGGTGTCGAGATCCAGGTACTGGTCAGCGCCAGCGTCCTTGAATGCGGTGAGGTTGACAGCCATGCAGTGAGCGGTCATAACCACGGGGTACTCAAACAGCTTGCCATCCTTGCTGGTGCAGGCAGCCAGAGGTGCGGGCAGGATTTCAGCCTTGTCGGTGTCGTCCAGCAGGTCGCTCATATCGACCATGTAGCCCTTTGCGCCCCAGTTAGCAACCAGACGCTCGGGTCCTTCGAGGACCAGGTCAGGAGCCTGCTTGGCGGTGATAGCGGTGTTGATCTTGTCGTCGCCGTCCTTGTAGGACAGGAACTCAACCTTGACGGAGATGCCGGTCTCAGCCTTGAAGTCAGCCATCAGCTGCTCAACGGTAGCCTGGTCGCCCCACTTACCAACAGGGTAAGTCCACAGGGTGATTTCCACGCCGGCGTCGGCAGCGGCTTCGGGAGCCTTTTCGGCAGCGGGAGCCTCAGTGGTTTCAGGAGCCTTTGCTGCTTCCGTGGGAGCAGGTGCGGAGTTGCCGCAGGCCACCAGACCCAGGGTCAGGACCAGCGCCAATGTAAGAGCGATAATCTTTTTCATAATTGCCTCCTCAAAATGATTGCTTGGTTGAAATGTATCAAATACATCTCTTAACAGCCCTTATTTTAGCTAATGCGCACAGGAATGTCAATGACATTTTGAAAATAATTTTCAAATATGTGCAGTTTTGGCAAAAACCTACATTACGCACAAATTTCGAGGTCGAGAAAAATCGAATGGGTTTCCGTTTTTGTTCATATTGTCTATACGCTCGGGAGAGGCAAAAACCGCCCGGCGGAAAAGCGCATTTTCCGAGCCGGGCGGCGGTGATTTGGGGTGTCTCAAAGGGCCTGTTTTGGGTGGGCAGAAACCTGTGGGCAGGGCGCAGTGCCCACCGCAATCGGGGGCAGTCAGCCAATCAACTCGGCGGTGTAGCCCAGCGCCGCCAATGCGTGAAAGGCGGCCCAGGCGGAATCCGGGATGGGCTGGGGGATCTGGTAACCCTTTTTGGCGTACACATCTATGCGCTGGAAGTCTCCTGCCAGGATTTCGATGACCCGTTTTTCGTCAATGCCCTGGGCCTCAGACAGCCGGATATAGGTTTCAATGTCCTCCTGGGGGGAGGTGACAATGCAGTCCATTTCAGGCCAGTACACCTTCATGGCGGCATAGAGCCGACGCTCCATAAAGGGCTTGTGGATGCCGATAATCCGATTTACCCCTGTTCCGGCCAGCATTTCCTTGGTAAAGAGAATGTTTTCCCCGGTGTTGGTGGACCGATTTTCTATGAGAATGTCCGCCTGGGGTACGCCCTGGGCCAGGGCGATGTCTGCAAATCGTTCGGCCTCCGACCGGGTCCACATCTGCTGGGTATTTCGGCCCAGACCGCCGGAAAAGAGAATTTTGGGTGCCCATCCGGCGTGGTAAAGCTCCGCTGCACGGGTGGCGATTTCTTCATTGTAGCAGCCAAAGCCCACAATGCAGTCGGCCTTTTGCAGGGGCATGTTCATATGCATATAGTCCCAGAGGACCTTCACATGGGAATAGACAGTTGAATCCATATGTTTTTCCTTTCAGCGTGTCGAAAAAATTTTTTCTCCCCGCTGAGGCGACTTTTCAGAACTCTGAAAAGTCGTTTGATTGAACGCGAAAGACACCCCTGATGGGTTTCTTTCACACTATTTTCCTTTCCGTCCACGGGGATGTATTTCCTTTTTGATAATCTTAAAGGGAGCCTTAAACGGCTCCCTTTTTGTGTTATAGGTGCTGGTCTGCCAATGCGTCAGCCATTCGGGCCCGGAAGCTCCGGTACTTGTCCATGTTCCGCCGGGTAAATTCGCTGAACAGCACATCCAGAAGATACAGCTGGGCGATTCTTGCGGGAATGGAGCCGCTTTGCAGGGGGTTCTGGTGAGAACCGCACTGCAACACCACGTCCGCAAGCTCTGCACCGGGAGAATTGGGGAAGCGGGTCACCAGGATGGTACGGACCTTTCGCAGTTCTGCCTGCTTGAAGGTGTCCATCATGGCTTTGGTGGAGCCGGAGTAGGAGATGAACAGAATCACATCTTCCGGGTCCGCTGCCGCCGCTGCCATGGCCTGGATGTGGGAATCTCCCACGGCGGTAAACTTGTTGCTCACCGTGGAAAACAGGTGGCAGGCCTCGGTGGCGATGATCATGGAGCCGCCCTGGCCCATGCACATCACCCGGGGGGCCTTTTCCAGGAGATCCGCAGCTTCCCGAACGGCATCCAGATTCAGAAGCTCCATGGTCTGGTTCAGGGCTTCAATCTCGGCACCGCAGAGCTTTTTGCTGATATCCTCCAGAGAATCGGTTTCCTCCACCTCGCCGGACAGGGGATTGTTCCAGGGCTTGTGCTGACTGGCGGCGTTTGCCACCGCCAGCTTAAACACATTGTATCCTTTATAGCCCAGACGACGGCAGAAGCGGGAGATGGTTGCTTCGGCAACCTCACAGGCGTTTGCCAGCTCGGAAATAGAGAGAAACTGGGTCCCCTTTTGATTGGACAGCACATAGTCTGCGACCTTTTTTTCGGATGCAGTGAGGGCGTAGTATTCATTGCTGATCCGCTCATATACGCTTACATTGTCATTGGGCATGGGTGCACATCCTTATCTATTGAGAATCTCAGTAATCATGAGATCCACAGTGCTGAGCATTCTGGGCAGGTGGAAGGGACCCTTGAAGGTAGAGCCCTTGCAGGGAGGCATGGTGGGCTTGCCGTCCCGGCGGAGGTAGCCGTACCACTCGCCGTACTCCTCATCTGCCAGGTAGGTCTTGCAGTAATCCAGGGTCTTATAGAACCAATCCAGATACTCCTCCTTGCCGGTATCCCGGTAGAGCATCATGGAGGAAATCAGGATCTCGTTGTGGGGCCACCACAGCTTCATGTCGTGCTCGTAGGACTCGGGGGGCATACCCAGAGCGTCCACAAAGTACAGCAGTCCGCCGTATTCGTTGTCCCAGCCGGCGGTGATGGCCCAGTTGAAGATCTCCTCGGCCTTCTTGACCAGCTCGGGATTGTTGGTGCGCTTGGCGTGCTCCAGCAGGAACCACACACCCTCGATGTCGTGACCGGGGTTCACGAAGCGGCCGTCGGTGTAGTTGAGGCGGGCTTCGCCGTTGGGGCCCACGTTCTCCAGGACGCACTTGAGCTCGGGGTGGACATGATACTTGAAAATGTCCTCCACGCAGGAATTGGCCCGCTCCTCATAGAGAGCCTTGTGCTCAGGATCCACACGCAGCAGCACGCTGGTGACATTCAGGTAGATCATGGGCAGACCGAAGGCGCGGCCGCTGCGGGTCTCGGGAATGGTCTTGGGGCCCAGTCCGGTGGGGTCGGGGGCACCGTGCCACAGATCCCAATAAATATTGTAGGCCTTGAGTGCCCGCTCCAGACAGACCTTCTCGCCGGTCTGACCGTAGTACTCGGCGTTTGCCATGGCGTAGAAGGCTTCGGAGAAGTAGTAGCGGCGCTGACGCAGGGGCTTGCCGTCCTCGGTGACGGTGAAGTACATGCGGTCGCCGGCCTCCCGGTTGATGCAGTACTTTTCCATGAAGTCCAGGCAGCTCTTGCTGGCTTCCAGCCATTCGGGACGCTGACCGTATGCGTGGCACAGCCATGCGAAAATCCAGCCGCAGCGGCCCTGCATCCATACACTCTTGTCAGTGGAGAAAACCTTGCCGGTGCGATCCAGGCAGGTGTAGACACCGCCGTGGACCGGATCCATGCCGTTCTTCAGCCAAAAGTCAGCGCAGGTATCCAGCTGGGAACGGATCCAGCTTTGGGCCTGCAGAAGTTTTTCTTTATCCACTTAAAATAACCTCCAGTCAATTTTCCGGCACTGCCGGATATCTTACGCCCATAGTATCACAACCGAAAGAGATTTTCAACAAGGAATAATCCTGGGAATTATTATCATTGGCTAGTGACTTTTTCTGTTCTATATGCTATAATGGCAAAAGTGTTCGGGGCAGTTTCTGTTAGAAATGCCCAAAATCCTGAAAATGAGGGGAAAGCCCCGGGATGGCTCCCCAATAAATTTTCAAAGGAAGATAAAATCCAAAGGAGTGTTCCGATTTATGAAAAAACATATTGTCTGTTTCGGTGATTCCAACACCCATGGCTACTGTGCCGTTCCCTCTGACTGCGCCGACGGCGGTGCCCGCTTCAATGAAAATGAACGCTGGACCTGCCTGCTGCAGAAGGCCCTGGGGGACGAATACCTGGTCATCGAGGAAGGTCTCAGCGGTCGCACCACTGTTTTTAACGACCCCCTCCACGAGAGCATGGCGGGCCTGGATGTGATCTATTCCACCCTTATGACCCACGAGCCTGTGGATCTGCTCATCATCATGCTGGGCACCAACGACACCAAGGACCGGCTGGGCGCCAATGCTGCCTGTATCGGCATCGGTATGGATCGGCTGGTAATGAAGGCCAAGTCCACCATGGCATGGAAGGACGGCAAGCCCAACATTCTGGTGATTGCACCGCCCCACATCGGTGAGGGCCTGAACCGGATTCCCGAGGGCGAGGCCATGGGCGTGACCTGTGTCGAAAAGTCCCGGGGCCTGGCAGAAAAGTATGCCCAGGTCTGCAAGAATCAGGGCTGTGCCTTCCTGGATGCAGAGGGCCTGGCAGAGTTTAACAACTACGACTGTATGCACCTCACCAAGAAGGGTCATCAGCAGCTGGCGGCGCAGCTTGCCAAGCTGGTTCCCACGCTGGTGTAATTTATGGCAGGTTTCTTTTCATCGGACAACTGGATGTGGAAGCCCTTTGACTATGCGGCGGATCTTTTTATCCTCAGCAGTATGTGGCTGCTCACATCCCTGCCCATTGTGACCATCGGCGCGGCGACCACCGCTATGTACGACTGTACCGCCCGCTGCGTCCGGGGCCAGGACAAAAACCTCTTTGGGCGGTATTTCCGCACCGGAAAGCGGGAGTTTGTCACCTCTGCGCTGAGCCTGGTATTCTGGGCGCTGGTGCTGGGGGGCCTCTATCAGCTGGCGAAGTTCTACAGTGCCGGAGCACCGGACACCAAGGCAGCCGTTGTGATTATGATGTGTCTGCTGTTCCTGCTGACCTTTGCGGTGGGAATTTTCAGCTGGGTGTTCCCGCTGCTGTCCCGGTTTACCTTCAATGCGGTGCAGCTCAATGTGACGGCGGTGAAGCTGGCCATTGCCAATCTGCCCCGGACCGTCCTGCTGGGTCTGATGACCGAGGCCGCAGTGCTGCTGTGCGTGCGGCTGTGGATTCCGTTCCTGTTCCTGCCGGAGCTTCTCATGCTGGGCTGGCGGAGAGTGATGGAGCCGGTATTCAAGCGGTATATGCCTGCGGAAATCTGGGAGACAGAACCTGAAAACAAATAAAAAAAGCGTGCTGAGGAATTTCCTCAGCACGTTTTTGCGTTTAGGTTCTTTCGTTCCAGTCGGCAAGGACCTTCACAACCACCTTGCGGACGGTGGCAGGAGCACCTACGGCAATGCCGGGGGCATGGGCGTCACCGGGGAACAGCACGGCGAAACGACCGTTGCCGATGGTCACCGGGTCCAGATCTCCGTGATAGAACCAGATGTCACCCTGGGGACGGGCTTCCACCTCTTCTGCCATGGCTTCCAGGGGACCCACGGCGATTTTTTCCTGACCGCTGATGAGGAACTGAATATCAATGTAGCGGCGGTGGGCTTCCGGGGTATCGTTGGCGGGCTTGGTATCCACAGTCATAATATTTGCGAATACATTCTGTCCGTCAATATCCACCCGACCGTCGGGCAGGGTGGAGAAGTCGGTCTCGGCTAAGAACCGAAGACCCTGCATCACACCGGGGTGGATGCCTTCGTAGCGATTTAGATGGGCAAGGGTATCATGAATCACTGTAATCACCTCACGGTCATTATAGCCTGTGGTTTTCCAATCTGCAAGAGCCTATTTCAGAAACCTTTTGATCGCTTTGGGAGCACTGAAAAGTTCTGAAAAGCCGATGATGGACTGGAAAAGATTCCTCTCATGGGCTTCTTGTGCAGAATCTTTCGCTCCGACTGGGGAAAGACAGTCTTCCGATTTCTCACATATCTTCTTTACAGTGGTTTCTATCTTTGATACAATCAATGCAGAGGAAGCAGAGACGGCTTCCCAACACGCATCACAGAAAGGATGTAATACTATGAAGAATTATGAGCTGATTATTGAACGTTTACAACCCTCCTGCGGCGGTAAGGACCCCAAAGAGGTCAAGATGCTGACTGTGACCACCGACGATCCCATGGCCTATGTGAAGAGCCTGGAATCTGCGGGCGAACCCCAGATGGAGGTCAAGGACAACGGTGACATCGTCATCTCCCTGGATCAGGGCATGAAGCACATCACCTACACCTTCACCGAGGAATAACCGATTCAGTCCCAAATAACAAAGCCGTGCCCCGCAGTCCGGGGCACGGCTTTCAGCGTGTCAGAAAAGTTTCGCAGTATCCGCATGGCATAAAGCAGCGGTCAAGCAGAAATACCGCTGACAGCTGCCAGAAGTTTGCCCCTTCTGCGGCAAATCAAATTCAAATCATTTTCCACGGGGGCGTGTACCTCGGGGAAAATACATATCAGCCTGAGAGTGTGGAATTTGACCGTCATGGACGGACAAATTCTGCGCGGGTCAGGCTGCAAAAGTTTGGCGGAAAGCCCCGAAGGGGGGTTCGACAGTCTAAAATCCGTGCCCCGCAGTCCGGGGCACGGATTTTCTTGTTTATTTCTGTTTGCGGCGCTTACGGCGGAAACAGACCAGGCAGACCACTGCCGCTGCGGCAGCAAGGCCCAGGGAAAGATGGGCAATCCATCGGTAGCTGGGACGCCGGGCAAGGGCAATGGCGGTGTCCCCCGCCATGTAGGAGACCACCAGACAGCTGGCGTTGACGTCGGCTTCTGCTTCCCGCCAGGTGCCGTCGGCCCCCAGAAGGAGAACCTGCAGCTGTTCCGGGTCCGTTCCCTGAGGAGCACTGAGACGCAGCCAGGTGGGCAGCTCCTGGGGAAATTCCGGCAGCTGCCAGGCTTCTACCAGGTGCTTCCCGGAAATCTCCGGCAGGTCCATGGGGGTGATGTTCAGCTCCGGCTTCTGGGAGAATCGGCCCTGGGCCAGCAGCACCGGCCTGCCGTTGGCCCGCTCCTCCGTGCTGCGCAGGGTCAGGGTGTGGGGCACATAGGAGGGGGTGAAGTCGGCGTCAAAGTAGATCCGGCTGTGGTCTATGTCGCTGAGACCTTCCCAGGTCCCGGTGAAGCCGTCCTTTTCCGGAAGGGCGGGCACCTGCTGGGGGCTGATGCCGGAGCCGATGGGAATCTGCACCACGGTTTCCCTGCCGTCCTCATAGCGGAAGGTGAGGGTGGCTTTCTGGAAGGCCTGGGGCAGTCCCTCCAGACTGAGCAGCCGGGTGAGACTGAGGGGCTGGGCCTGACCGTCATAGCTGATGCCGTCGATGGCACCGGGGTCCTGGGTGAGACTCAGATAGAAATTGTTCCGAATGGGCTGTTCTTCTTCCTCCTGGGGCGGCTGGGAGATGCCCAGAATGGCACCCAGCTGTTCCTCCCCGCCCAGGATATCCACCATGCTGAGACAGTCGGTGACCACGGTGCCGGAACCGGCAATGCCGCCCACCTGGCTGGCACCCTCCAGGGTGCACTTTACATTGCAGTTTCGGATGCGGCCCTGACTGCTTCCGGCGATGCCGCCCAAACTCTGGGCTTTGGGGGCCTCCACAATGCCGGTGTTGGCAGAGCCTTTCACAAGGCCCATGACCATCTGGCCCACAATGCCGCCGATATTGCTTTTCTTGCCGGAGACGGTGCCTTTGTTTTCACATTCCAAAATCACGGCCCGCAGCTCCCCGGTCACATTGAGGGACCGCTCCCCGGAAAATTGGAGATCGTCCTCGGGGTCCAGTTTGTTTTCAAAGGCGATGGCCCCGGCAATGCCGCCGGTATTCAGGTCGCCGGAGACGGGGCCGAAGTTCTGACACTGGGCGACCTTTCCGGTGAGCGCCTCGGGGGTATCCAAATCCGATACGTCGGTCATGGTGATGCCTAAATTCTCGTTGGCATCCTGGATGGTTTTGCCCATGGCGTTCATCTGCCCGGACAGGGTTTTGAGGTCCCGGGCCAGCTGCCCGGCAGTGTTTCCCGCACGGTGCCCTATGTCCTCCATGGTGACCTCCATGCTGTAGAGGCTCTGATTCAGGGCGTTTTTCGCCGCATGCAGGGCATCCGAGTCCGCAGGAAAGTCTTCTCCGCCGGGGAGGATCTGGGCAATGGCATCCTGGGCGTTTGCGGAATGTTCCCGCATATCCTCGATGTTCTGATAGATGCCGTCCAGGTTGCTTTGGGCGTTGTAGGAGGCCCGGTTCAGGGTGGCGGAGGCGGATTGCAGCTGCTCCCGGAGAAGCTGCAGGGTGTCGATGCCGTATTCGATTTTTGACACCGGCTCAAACTGGCCCACAATGCCGCCGGCCTCTTTCCGACCGAAAATGTCGCCGTGGTTTTCACAGCCCACCAGATAGCCGGACTGGCTTCCGGCAATGCCGCCGATGTTATAGCCCATATGGAGGTAGCCGATGTCGCCGTGGTTTTTGCAGTCCCGGATGACACCGGAGCTGGTTCCCGCAATGCCGCCCACATCGGTGACGGTGTTGGGGGACTCGGTGCCCTTGAGGGTTTCCAGGGTGATACTGGTGACCTTCAGGGTGTTTTCCTGGGAGGAGGTGTTTACCTCTGCGAAGCTGGCGCAGTCCCGGATGACACCCAGGTTTTCGCCGGCAATGCCGCCGATGAAGTGCTCGGCGCTGACGCTGCCCCGCATTTCACAGCGGGAGATTACGCCGGAGACCCGGTTGGTGCCGACCAAACCGCCTACGGAAGCCTTGCCGGAAACCTGCCCTTCAAAGGTGCAGTTTTCCAGGGTCCCGGCGTTGTTTCCCACCAGACCGCCCACAGATACCTGGGTGCCCTGGGGCGTGACGGTGCCCGCGGCATGGAGATCCTTCACCAGAGCGGTGGCGGTGAGATAGCGGAACAGACCCACCTGGGAGCCGTCTTCCTGGAGATTGAGGCCCCGGATGGTGTGGCCCCGGCCCAAAAAGGTTCCCTGGAACATGGGAATCCCGGCAAAGCCGGTATCCGTAAGGTCCAGCTCGGCATCCAGGTAGACCGCGAGATTCAGGCTGTAGGAGTCCATCCGGCAGTCCTGGGTGAATTTCAGAAATTCTTCCACAGTTTGAAGATGCAGCTCCCGGGGCGGCTGGGTTTCTTCCACCTCTGCCGCAAAGGCGGGAAGCAGGAAGGAAATGAGAAGCCCCAGCAGCAGGAGACCGCAGAGAAGAGAACGGAGAAGCTTATGCATGGTCGATGCCTCCTTCGGTTTCAGGCTCCTGAGAATTGGTAATGGTGGCGTTCACATCGCCCTGGATCACGCCGTTGAACTCTCCGTCCACGCGGCCGGAGAGATAGCCCTGGACCCGTCCGTGAATCCGCATGGTTCCGGTGGAGACAGTGACAGGCTTTTCCACCCGTTTGATCTTAAAGCGGGTGCGCTCAATGATGCTGTCACCCAGCACCAGCACCGAGGGAAGCACTCCCAGAACCAGAATCAGGGAGATAACGGTGCCCCGGCCCAGGCAGTTGCCCATAATGGAAATCACGGGCTGGGCGGACTGGCTGCCGATGAGAAGACCGGCGGAGGCCATAATGCTGCCGGAGGTGAACACCGTGGGGAAAGCCTCGTTGAGGGCCTGAATCATGGCCTGCTTGTGGGGCATCCGGGTTTTGAGGTCCTGGTAGTGGCTGGAAATCACGATGGCGTAGTCGATGTTGGCGCCCATCTGGATTGCCACCACAATGAGGTAGCCCAAGAAGTACAGGGGGGTGTGGGTGATGGTGGGGAAGGAGAAGTTAATCCAGATGCTGCCCTGAATCACCACAATCAGCAGAATGGGCAGTCCCACGGACTGGAAGGTGAACAGAAGCACCACAATGACCAGCAGGGAGGACAAAATACTGATGAGCAGATTGTCGCCTGCAAAGGAGGCAGCCAAATCCCGGGAGCTGGTGGAGTTGCCCACCACATAGTAGTCGCTGTCGTAATATTTCCCAAGCAAATCCCGCATTTCATCCAGGAAGGCGAAGGTTTCGTCGCTTTCCTCGGGAAGGTTCAGGTACACCACCATCCGGGTGTAGTTCTCGTTCTGCATCTGCTGCTGAATGGTTTCCATCTGCTGGAAGAGCATATCCAGAAGCTCCTGAATATCCCCGGACAGGGTGATATTCTTGGTTTCCAGCTGGTCCTTCAGGAAGAGGAACATATCATAGAGGGGCACCCCATAGTCGGTGACGCCGCCCAGCAGCTCGCCGTATTGGTCCTTTTCAAAGGCATAGGCACTGTAAAGGGCCTGGGCCACCTCATAGTCAAGGCCGATCAGCTCGGAGAACTGCCGGGGGGTGAGGGGGTCTGTCAGGCGGTAGCCGTCAATGGCCTCAATGCCCGCAAGCCCCAGGGTGCTCTTGACCTCGGGGCGGCTTTCCAGCTCTTCCAGAATGGCCTGTTCTGCGGCATAGTTTCCGCTGGGCACCAGAAGGGCCGCCATGTTGTTTTCTCCGAAGGTGTCCTTGATTTTAAAGTAGGCCATCTGCCGCTCCGCCATTTTGGCGGTGTGCACATCGTTATAGCTGTAGCAGTAGGGGCAGCGATTGGAGAGCCAGAAGGCAGCCACCAGAATTCCCACAAAGACCAGGGGCACCACCCGCCGGGCCCATACGGCGAACCGGCCCACCAGGGTGATATTGGGCAGCAGCTTCTTGTGCCGGGTCTTGTCGATGAGGGGGCAGAACAGCATGAGCAGGCCGGGCATCAGGGTGAATACAGACAGAAGGCTGAGGAAAATGGCCTTAATCAGCACCATGGCAAGGTCCAGGCCGATGGTAAATTTCATAAAGGCCAGGGCCAGCAGGCCGCCGATGGTGGTCATGGAGGAGGCACTGATTTCGGGAATGGCCTTGGCCAGAGCATCGATACAGGCTTCCCGGGCGGGCTTGGTTTCGTGCTCGTCGGAGAACCGATGACACAGGATGATGGCGTAGTCAATGGCCAGGGCCAGCTGCAGCACCACAGCCACCGCATCGGACACAAAGCTGATTTTGGGGAAGATGAAGTTGGTGCCCATGTTGAGGATGGCTGCGGAAGCAAAGGTCAGCAGCAGCACCGGGACCTCCGCATAGGACCGGGAGGTGAGGGTCAGCACCAGAAGGATAATCACCACTGCCAGGATCAGAATGTTGGTCATCTGCCCCTGAATCTCTGCGATTTCGTCAAAGCCCACCATGGTGTCTACGGAAAGGTCATAGTCGCTGAGATTTTCCCGAATGGTATTCATGGCCTCGATACAGACCGGGTCTGTGGCGGTGCCGGAAAAGTTAATGTCATAGAGGGCGGAAGCGTCCCGGTAGTGTTCCTCGGTGTCGTCGAAGAGCACCATTTGAATCCCGGGCAGGTCCTGAATCATGTCCCGGATGTCCAGGGCCTCGTCATAGGTAACGTTGGACACCATGACCCGGGCCATTCCCACGGGCAGGAAGTTGTCGTTCATGGCGATAATGCCCTGGCGGGTCTCCGTATCCTCCGGGAGATAGGTGGTCACATCGTTTTCCACTGTGACCCAGTTCCGGGAGAACAGGCAGAATATCAGGGCAATGGCATAGAGCAGGAAAAACAGGGGACGCTTGTCCACAATGACGGTGGCGACCTTCTGAAAGATGTTTCGTTGGCTGGATTTTTCCATGGTGATCGATCCTTCCTGCGGGCACTGGCTTGCGCATACCTCGCTATATTATCTATATTATAGGAGAGAAATGGGGATGAATCAATTGATAAACCGTAAATATTGTGGGAATTTTGCAGAATGGAGCTATTGAAAACCAGCTGGAAAAATGATAAAATATACAGGTTATGTTTGAAAAAAGATGATTTAAGGATGCGTTTTGAGATCAATTTCTCTGCCTGGCTCTTGAAAACAGGAAATGCAGGAAAGGAGCCTTGGCAGCTGGGCTGAATTCCATCCCGTACCGTGTAAGGAGAAGCATACGTGATGATCAAAAAAGAAGATTTGAAAAAATGCCTGGTGGTATTCCTGGTGGTCACGGCAATTTTCGGCGTGCTGCTGGTTATGCAGAGATCCGGGCACACCTGGTTTCGGCCCGGCGGATTCCAGACGGCAGTGCTGTGCGGGTTCTACGGAGCCACCCTTCTGTGGAGCCTGGGCCTGGTGGGATTCCACCTGCCTGTGGCTGAGGGCTTTTTGCTGCTGGCGGTTGTGCAGGTTACGGTATTCCAGTTCATCCTGCCCCCGGTTTCTGTCCCGGATGAGCAGGTCCATTTTTTTGAAACCTACTACTTTAGCGGTCAGCTCTTAGGAGATCCGGCCCCCCAGCGGATCTCCGGCACCAACAACGAAATGGTGGTTTCTGCAAGACCGGAGGACGCGGCACTTTGGAGCCATTTGGATAATATTCCCGACCGCTCTACCTATCTGTACTTTCTTCATGGCAATGCCGATTCCCCGGAGGGGCAGCTCCCTGGGGACGGGGAAAGCACGATTACCAATTGGAGCCTGTCAATCGGGCCGGTTGCCTATCTGCCGGGTATTTTGGGTATCAGCCTGGCCCGGCTCCTGGGGCTCAGCGGCGTGGCGATGCTCTATCTGGGACGATTTTTTATGAGCGCAGCCTATATCGCGCTGTGCTACTTGGGTATTCGTAAGATGCCCTTTGCAAAATCCCTGCTGGCCCTGGTGGCCTTGATTCCCATGAGCCTCCACCTGGCGGCCTCTTACTCCTATGACTGCACCTTGCTGGGGACTTCCATCTTCTGGATCGGGATGGTATTCTACTATGCCTATGAGAAAGAAACCCTCAGATGGTACGATATTTTCCCGGCTCTGCTGACTGCCCTGGTGCTTTCCTCCTGTAAAGTGATCTATGTGCTGCTCATCGGCCTATGTCTGCTGATTCCGGCAAAAAAGCTGGGCGGAAAGGGAAAATATGCCCTGTTCCTGTTTGGCATTGCTGTCTGGACAGTGGGCTGTATCGGTCTGAACAGCATTGGACAGGTAGGGGGATATGTGGAACCGACGGTGGAGAATACCAACTATACCCTGGGATTCATCTTTGCAGATATGCCTGGATTTATCCTGAGATGCCTGGATACCATTTGGTCCTTCCGGGAGTTCTATTTTACTTCCATGCTCGGGGGAAATCTGGGCTGGCTGGAGATTCTCTGCCCGCGGTTTATGATCTGGGGCGTGTTCCTGCTTCTGGTGGTTGCTGCCATCAGCTGGAAGGACGATGAATTCTGCAAAAACGGGTTCCACAGAGCCTGGGCCGTGCTCCTGTTCCTGGGGATTTTCGGGGCCTGCCTGGTGGCGGCGATGCTGTGGACGAAGGCAGGAGAGCCGGTATTCGCCGGCGTTCAGGGAAGATATTTCCTGCCGGTGCTGCCCCTGGTGATGATGGGCTTGGGCGGCTGGAAAAAACCGAATCTCAAGTGGAATCTGGATCAGGCCTTGCTGTTGGGCATGGGCACGATGAATACCATGATCCTCATCCATGCGTTTGAAGTGATCGCTATACGGTAAGGGCTGAAAATAAGGATCGGCAATGGCGGTCATTCCCGATTCTTCGGCAGCTCCCGTGCCGGAAAATGGAATATGATGCAAAGGAGAATAGATAACATGGAGCCAATTCGCGTTCTGCAAATCGTTCCGGCTATGAACTGCGGCGGAATGGAGACGTTTATTATGAATGTCTATCGCAGCATCGACCGCAGCAAGGTCCAGTTTGATTTCCTGTGCCACTACAAAACCCCGGGGTTTTACGACGATGAGATCACCGCTCTGGGCGGAAGGATCTATCGCCTGTCTGTCAGGGAGGACAATAATTTTCCCAAGTATTTTCGGGAATTGGATCAGTTTTTCGGGGATCACCCGGAATATCGCATTGTCCACGGTCATTTCAGCGGCTTCGGGATGTTCTATAACCACTATGCCAAAAAGCATGGAATTCGGATTCGGATCGGTCACAGCCACAGCGACAAGTATGAGACAGGCCTCATCGGGCAGTTGGACCGATATATGAGCAAGCCTTTTCGTTACGGCCTGACCCAGCGGTTTGCCTGCAGCGAAGCAGCCGGAAAATTCCTCTTTGGCAGCAAGCCCTTTTCTGTCTTTTACAATGGAATCGATCAGGACCGCTTCCTCTTTTCCCAGGCGCTTCGCCAGAAGCTCCGCAGTCAGTATTCCATTGCGCCGGAGGACATGGTGATCGGTCATGTGGGACGGTTTGCCCCAGTCAAGAATCAGCCCTTCCTGATTCAGGCCTTTGAAAAGCTGCATCGGGACAATCCCCATTGGAAGCTGGTGCTGGTGGGCGGCGGGGATCCTGCGCTGATTCAGAATTCCAAAAATCTGGTCAAGGAGCTGGGAATTGAGGACAGGGTGATTTTTGCGGGCCTGCAAAAAAATGTCTGCGACTATTATCATATGTTTGATCTGTTCGTGCTGCCCAGCTTATTTGAGGGGATTCCCCTGTGCCTGATTGAGGCGCAGACAAACGGCCTTCCCTGCGTCGTTTCGGATGCTGTGAATCGGTCGGCAGACGTTACAGGCAATGTGGAGTTTGCGGCCCTGGACCGGGAACAGTGGGTTGGGGCTATGGAAAGAGCCGGAAAAATGGGCCGGCTCCCCAGGGAAGCGTGTGCGGACAAGATCGCAAAGTCCGGCTATGATATTGGCACAACCGCCGGGAAGCTGCAGGCATACTATTTGGCGGCCTACCGGGAAGATCAGAAACAAGTTAAGTAAAAAGCGGCTCTGTGATTTCGGCCCCTGAGAAATACAGAAGCCTTTCAGCGTACCGTGCAGGGGCAATCGGCGACAGGAGGATGGCAATCAATGACTGAGAAAATAAGCGGCAATACCATGAAGCGGGCAGTGCTCTGGAACATGATCGGCAGCGGGCTCAATGCAGCGGCTACGGTGATCTTAACCATTGTGGCGACCCGGGCAGCGGGGGTGGAGGCCGGCGGCGTTCTGGGCCTGGCTTTCGGACTGGCCCAGGTGTTCGCGGTGGCAGCCAACTATGAGGTCCGGCCCTATCAGTCTACAGATTTGGAAGGGCGGTTCCGCTTTTCGGACTACTGCGGCCTGCGGATGCTCACCAGCGGCCTGGTGACGGTGCTCTGTGCGATTTATATTTTCGGGTTTCGGTATTCCGGGGAAAAGGCCTCTGTGATTTTTGCGGTGTGCCTGTTTAAGGTGCTGGACTGTGTTTCGGACTGCTTTCAGGCCCTGTTTCAGCAGAAGAACCACCTGGAATATGCAGGTCAGGCCCTGTCATTGCGAATTTTGGTGGTAAATGCGGCATATATTCTGGTGCTCCTGGTGACGAAAGACCCGGTGGCGGCAGCCTGGTCCATGCCCCTGGTTTCCGTTCCCTGCATCCTGCTGTTTGATGTGCGGATTGCCAGACGGTTTGCAGACCGGGTGGCCCCGGCCTTCCGCTGGGAGGCGCACAAGCAGATTCTCCGGGCCTGCTTCCCTTTGTTCGTCAGTGTGTTTATCAATATGTATAATCTGAACGCCACCAAGCTGGTGGTGGATCGGGTGATTCCCCACCTCCAGGGCTACTGGACCCCGCTGTATATGCCCGCTTCGGTAATCAACCTGTTCAGCCTCTTTGCTTTCCAGCCCATGATCACCACCATGCGGGCCCAGTGGAGCGACGAACGGTATCCCGCCTTTTTAAGAAGCCTGGCGATGATGATGGGATGGGTTGCACTGGTGACTGCGGCGGCCTTGGGCGGCGGTTATCTCCTGGGAATCCCGGTGCTCCAGATGCTGTATGGCCTGGATCTTGGTGCATATCGGAATGTGCTGATGGTCGTGATCCTGGGCGGCGGCTTCAACGCCCTGGCGATTGTGCTGTATTACATCATCACGGTGATGCGCAGTCAGCGCTTCCTGGTGGTGGGCGACGGTATCACCTTCCTGGCAACGCTTTTGCTGCTGCCGCCTATGGTGGAGCGGGGCGGGCTGCTGGGCGCAGCCATGGCCTATCTGACTGCCATGGTGATCCGAACCGGCTGCTTTGCGGTGATTGCCCTGTGGGGTTATCGCAAGAGAGACAAGTAATGACAAATGCCCCCGCGGATAGAACTCCGCGGGGGCATTTATACGTTAGCGGTTATTTGGCAGCAGTCTCTGTTTCT
>JAHHRT010000140.1 GCA_020025615.1 Oscillospiraceae bacterium
CCCGCAGGCAAAACCGGTCCTCAGGGCCCTGCGGGTGCCGCCGGAAAGGATGGAGCTACCCCCACCTTTACCATCAACAGCGCCGGACACCTGATTGCAACCTTTGACTAAAAGGAGGGGCTGCTATGGTAAAAATTGTAGATTTGGGGCCTGTCATCGGTCCCAAGGGTGACAAGGGCGACATTGGCCCTCAGGGCCCAAAGGGAGACCCCGGCAAAGATGGAGCCGTCGGCCCTCAGGGCCCAAAGGGAGACCCCGGCAAAGACGGAGCGGTCGGCCCTCAGGGACCTAAGGGGGATCCCGGCAAGGACGGTACAGTCGGCCCCCAGGGCCCGAAGGGGGATCCCGGCAAAGATGGAGCCGTCGGCCCCCGAGGTCCGAAGGGGGACACCCCTTCCATCCAGTCTGTTGTAGATGCAGTGTATCCGGTTGGTGCGGTGTATCTGTCGTTTTCCGATACATCCCCGGCGGCTCTCTTTGGCGGGGCTTGGGAGAAGCTTGAGGGACGCTTCCTGCTGGGTGCCGACTCTGCCCATAGGGCTGGAAGCATCGGCGGAGGAGAAGGGCATACACATACGACAACCGGCCTTGCAGCAATTGGTAATAACTGGCCTAAATGCGCATTGAATGTGAAACGTAATTTAGGCCAGCATATTCCTACGAATTATCATTTCGATATTTCAGCAAGTGCAGCGTGGGGCGACTCCAATATTGACAATGCTGTTACCGTTTCGGGAGCAACCAATCTTGCACAAGATATGCCGAAATATCAGGCTGCCAATATGTGGAAGCGCGTTTCGTAAGGAGGAATGTTTATGAAAATCATTGACCAGCAGGGCCACATCCTGGAAAATCCCGACCTGAGCCTGGGGCGGCTTGTGCCGGACCAGCTGCTGATTGCCCACCATCCCGCAGAGCCGGAGGTGCAGGAGCAGTCCCACACTGAGGTTACAAAGACCTATCCCAACGGGGGAAAGGATCTGCACCGGGTGATTGACACGGCCTATTCCCCCGCAAAGGAGGCCTGGGACGAATATGAGGACGTGATGCGCTATATCCCCTACACCCCCCAGGAGCTGGAGGAGATGCAGAAGTATGTGCCCGCCGAAGAACGAATTGCGGCATTGGAAGCGGCGATGATGGAGCTTGCTGGGATGCTGGCAGAGGGACAGGGGGTGTAAGCATGGTAAAGTTTTATGTTTTGCAGATGAAAATGGGCCGAATTACCATCGATCAGGTGCCCGCCCGCTGGCGGGCCCAGGTGGAAGCGGAGGTCGGCGGTTTATGAGCATGGATGTCATTGCGTATCAATGCCATTTGGGCGGCCTGGGGTACTACCAGCTGAGACGCAAGGACGGCACCCTGGCCATTGACGGCATCCCCGGCCCCAGCACCCAGTGGGCAATCCGTAAATTCCAGGTGGAGCACCAGAAGCGCCCCGACGGCTCGCTCCTGGACCCCGATGGCTGCTGGGGCCCGGCAACGGAAGCGGCCCTGCGGCAGGTCATTGGCACCAACGAGCCGCCCCAGGTGACGACTCCAAGGGTATGGGCTTCCCGAGAGGATTTTCGCTGTAAGTGCGGCGGGCGATACTGCAACGGATTCCCGGCAGAACCCCATCAGAAGACCATTGATCTTCTCAATGCCTTTGGGGAGCATTTCGGGAAAAAGCCTGTGATTCACAGCGGCCTGCGCTGCGCCCAGCACAACGCAAACACCCCCGGTGCGTCCCCCAACTCCAAGCACAAATCCGGCATGGCGGTGGATTTCCACATTGACGGCATTTCGCCTGAGAAATTGCGGGACTACGGCGAAACCCTGATGCCCGATTGGGGCGGTCTGGGGATTTACCCCTGGGGAATCCACATGGACGACCGGCAGGTGAAGGGCCGCTGGGATCTTCGATAGGAGGGAAAGAGAGATGGAACAGAATTTGACGGCGGCGAAAGCTGCCATTGTGGCGGCAATTTCGGCTATGGGGGCTTTTCTGGGCTGGAAGGGTATCATGGCTCTGTGCTGGCTGGCGGTGATGGCACTGGACTATTTTTCCGGTTCGGCAGCGGCCTGCAAGGCAGGGGAGTGGTCCAGCGCAAAGGCACGGTCCGGCCTGTGGCACAAGGGCGGCATGATCTTCGTGGTGCTGGTTTCCGCCATTGCCGACGGGGTCATGGTGGTGATCTGCGGCAAAATCCCTGTGCTGGATATGCAGTGGCCCGGCCTGGTGCTGCCTTTGGTGCTGGCCTGGTACATTCTCACAGAACTGGGCTCTATTTTGGAAAATGCCGTGAAGCTGGGAGCCAGGGTGCCCCAGTGGCTCACGAAGCTTTTGAAAGCGGGCCAGCAGGCGGTGGAGAACGCCGGAGAAAATAACATCGTATAAAAAAGGAGAGAGATACCAGATCATGGTGTCTCTCTCCGCTTTTTGTTTGGAAGTCAAGTGTGGATTCCCCCTTGCCTGGGGGATGAAAAAGGTGTACCATAAAAGAAAGGAGGGATCCTTATGGATAACATGGAGACATTCAGAAAGTGGATCTCAGAGAGTAAACGGATTGTGGCCTTCACGGGCGCAGGAGTCAGCACGGAAAGCGGTATTCCCGATTTTCGAAGCGCCGACGGCCTTTACCATCAGAAGTTTGAGTACCCCCCGGAGACCATTATCAGCCACAGCTTTTATGAGCGGCGGCCGGCGTATTTCTTCCGCTTCTATCGGGAAAAAATGCTGCCCCTGGGCTTTGAACCCAACATCGCCCACAAGACCTTTGCCCGGTGGGAGCAGGAGGGACGGCTCAGTGCGGTGGTGACCCAGAACATTGACGGCCTGCATCAGAAGGCGGGAAGCCAGCGGGTCTATGAGCTCCATGGGTCGGTGCTGCGCAACTACTGTGAGCGCTGTGGAAAGTTCTATCCGGCAGAGTTTATCCGGGACAGTGAGGGAATCCCCAAGTGCACCTGCGGGGGCACGGTGAAGCCGGATGTGGTGCTCTATGAAGAGAGCCTGCCCCAGGACACGGTGGAAAAGGCGGTGAACGCCATCGCCCAGGCGGATATGCTCATTGTGGCGGGGACCAGTCTCACGGTGTATCCGGCGGCGGGACTGATTCGCTACTATTCCGGCAGCCGCCTGGTGCTCATCAATCGGGACAGCACCCCCTATGACGACTATGCGGATCTGGTGTTCCACGACACTCTGGGCAATGTGCTTTCCGCAGTTCAGAAAATATAATATAAAAAGAGGCGCAGACCGAAGTCTGCGCCTCAGCGTGTCAAAAAAGCCTCGCAGTACCCTAATGGCATAAAGCAGCTGTAAAGCGGTAATACCGC
>JAHHRT010000141.1 GCA_020025615.1 Oscillospiraceae bacterium
ACCGAACCGGCAACCGAGCCGGAAACTGAGCCCCCCATTGACCCGGACTTCTCTGTAGATACGGAAATTGTACCTGTGGATGACTGCTATGTGATCGTGAAGGTTACCGAGCAGAATATGTCCATGGGAAGCCGCCTGGTGTGGCAGGGTATCCATGTCACCCGCAACGGCTCCTTCAAGTTCTTCAATGCCAACGGCCTTTCTGACTATACCCTGGCAGCGGACCTGGGCTTCGACGACAGCGAGGGCCCGGATATTGATTACGGCAGCGGATTTACAGCTGCGGAAATCAATAAGATGCGGATTGAGCAGAAAAAGAAAATCCAGGACGCAGAATTCAAGATCAAGATGGCTGAGGCCGACTACAAGATCAAGAAGCGGGAAATGGACGATGGCAATATCTATGCGGAGTTTGACGGCAAGGTGGTTTCCCTGCTGTCTGAGGAGGACGCAAGAAAGAAGCAAAAGCCTCTGATTAAGGTCTCCGGCGGCGGTGGCTTCTACGTTACGGGCAGCGTCAGCGAGCTGACCAAGAGCGATATGAAGATCGGTCAGGAGGTTACCGTCAACGACTGGAACAGCGGCGAGGTCTATACCGGTCATGTGGTCTCTGTGGGAGATTTCCCGGTAAACGACGGCTATTACGGCGGCATGAGCAACCCCAGTGCCTCCTTCTATCCCTTCACTGCCTTTGTGGATGAAAGTGCAAACCTCCAGGCTGGAAGTTATGTCAATATCACCTACTCTGCCGGCGGTGAGAAGAACGGCATCTACCTGGAAAAGCCCTTCCTCCGCACCGAGGACGGCAAGAGCTTCGTCTATGTTATGGGCGAAAACAACCGCCTGGAAAAGCGGCAGGTAACTGTCGGCAAATCCCTGTGGGGCAACTATACCGAGGTTCTCTCCGGCCTGACCGTAGAGGATTTGATTGCATTCCCCTATGGCAAAAACGTAAAGCCCGGCGCCAAGGCGGAACTGGGCGATATGAGTAAGCTTTACGGCTAAGGAGGGGAAGGTATGCGAGAAAATATTCGACTGGCATTTGAGGGAATCTGGAGCCACAAGCTTCGGTCTATCCTCACAATGCTGGGTATCATTATCGGCATCGCGGCCATCATCACCATTGTCTCTACCATCAAGGGCACCAATGAGCAGATTAAAGAAAACCTGATTGGTGCAGGCAATAACGTGGTGACGGTGCAGCTGAACCGCAACGGCAGCATGGTGGACATGACCTGGGACGGTGTTCCCCAAGGCGTTCGTGTGATTTCTGAGGAAACCCGCAAGGAATTGGAAGAGATCCACGGCGTGGAGAAGGTGTCCCTCTATACTGCACGGACCTATGCCGAGGGCCTCTATTATCGCAACAGCGGTTTTGACGGCGGCAGAATCTTCGGCGTGGACCAGCACTATATGGATGTTTACGGCTATCGGATTAAGTCCGGCCGTGGCTTTACCCCTGAGGATTATGAAACCCACCGGAAGGTGGCTCTGGTGGACGGCAACGCAGTTTCCAACCTCTTTGGAGGAGACAACCCGGTGAACCAGTCCATTGAGATTCAGGGCGAGGTGTTCACGGTGGTTGGCGTTGTGACCCTCTCGGAGGACTTCGCACCTGCCATTAACACCATTCATGACTACTATCTCTACGCAGATACGGCTGCGGGCAGCGTGTTCCTACCCGATGCCGTGTGGCCTTCGGTTTATCAGTTTGACGAGCCCCAGAGCGTGGCAATCAAGGTGTCCAGCACTGACGGTATGACCACTGCGGGCCAGAAGGCGGCTACCATGCTGACGGAATCCCAGATCGTGGATCCCAACTCTAAGCTGGACTACCGCAGCCAGGATATGCTGGAACAGGCCCAGCAGCTGCAGAGCATGAGTGAGTCTACCAATACCCAGCTGATCTGGATTGCCAGCATCTCCCTGCTGGTTGGCGGTATCGGCGTTATGAACATCATGCTGGTGTCCGTTACGGAGCGGACCAGCGAGATCGGCTTGAAGAAGGCCATCGGTGCGAAGAAGCGCAGAATCCTGATGCAGTTCCTGACGGAAGCGGCTGTGCTTACCAGCCTTGGCGGTATCATCGGTGTTATCAGCGGCGTGATTCTTGCCCAGCTGATTTCCGGTATGATGCAAATACCAGTGGCAATCAGTATTGGCGCCATTGTCATTGCAGTGGTGTTCTCTATGCTGATCGGTGTGATTTTCGGCCTGCTGCCTGCTACCAAGGCGGCAAAGCTCAACCCCATCGAAGCACTTCGCAGAGACTGATTTTCAAAGCCGGTACGGAGAAATCTGTACCGGCTTTGAAACTGTCGAAAATCCCCTTCGGGGCTTTCCGCCAAACTTTTGCAGCCTGCTGCGCGCATAATTTGTCCGCTTAATGCGGACAAATTCCACACTTGCAGTCTGATAGGTATGTTTGCCCAGGTACACGCCCCGGTCAAACATGATTTTGACTTTATTTGCCGCTGATGCGGCAAAAATTTTAACAGCGGTCAGCGGCAATGCTGCTTTATGCCCTTTGGGTGCAGCGATGCTTTTAGAATATGGAATAAACCCATGGGATGCTTTTTATCTGAGGAAAAACGCCGCCTACTTGCATTTAAAATCCCAGTGTGCTATGATGGGGAAAATCAAAAAAGGAGAATGTCTTATGAACGAAATTTTTCATACCGACAAGGCCCCCGCTGCTCTGGGTCCCTACTCCCAGGCTGTGAAGGCAGGTAACCTGCTGTTTGTCTCCGGTCAGATCCCCATCGATCCTGCCACCGGCAATCTGGTGGAGGCGGATATTGCGGTCCAGACCAAGCGCTCCCTCATGAACATTGAGGCTATTCTGGAAGCCGCAGGCTACACCTGTGCCGACGTGGTGAAGACCACTGTGCTGCTGTCTGACATTGCTAACTTCGCAGCTATGAACGAAGTCTACGGCACCTACTTCCCCACCAACAGCCCCGCTCGGGCCTGCTTCGCTGTGAAGGACCTGCCCAAGGGCGCTATGGTAGAGATCGAAGTCGTCGCCAACAAGTAAGCCCAGCGGAAGCCCCGCCAATGTGTGGGCAATCTGAAACTTACATACAGGAAAAGCCTCGTCCTTTTTTGGACGAGGCTTTTGAGATTGTCAAAAAAGTGATTACATCCCCGTAGACGGAAAGGAAGATAGTGTGAAAGAAACCCATCAGGGGTGTCTTTCGCGTTCAATCAACCGACTTTTCAGGGCCCTGAAAAGTCGCCTCAGCGGGGAGAAAAG
>JAHHRT010000142.1 GCA_020025615.1 Oscillospiraceae bacterium
GTGTCGAAAAAGCCTTTTCTCCCCGCTGAGGCGACTTTTCAGAACTTCAAATCGTCCTGAAAAGTCGGTGGATTGAACGCGAAAGACACCCCTGATGGGTTTTTTACACGATCTTCCTTTCCGTCCACGGGGATGTAACCACTTTTTGACAGTCTCCAACAGCCCTGTTTCCTCTTCCGGCCGGGGCTATCCGGAGGGGCCGGCGATGCGATGGGCATTTTCTTCTGCCCCTGTGTTGTCTTACTTTACTAAATTAAAGTGGTAAAGTGCATCATAAACCTGTTCACTGTGCCGAACTTTTCTAAAACCTGGAAATATCGCTTTACTTCTTTAGCTCGCTAAAGTATAATGCAGCTATCAAGCAAAACCGTCTTGGGTATGAAAGGATCGGTAAGATTATGAAAAAGTTATTCGCAACTATGTTGACCTTGGCTCTGGCCCTCAGCTGCTTTGCCGGCTGCGGTGCAAAACAATCGGACTCCGACCTGGCATACATTCAGGAGAAGGGCTCCCTGATCGTGGGCATCACCGAATATGAGCCTATGGACTATCAGGGCCCCGACGGTCAGTGGATCGGCTTTGACGCAGACCTGGCCAATCTGGTCGGGCAGGAGCTGGGCGTGAAGGTGGAGTTCCTGGTTCTCGCAGACTGGGGCCAGAAATTCTATGAGCTGGATGCTAAGAACATCGACTGCATCTGGAACGGCATGACCATCACCGAAGAGTCCACCCTCAATTCCAGCGTCACCGACCCCTACGCCATCAATGCACAGGTGGTTGTAACGGCTGCCGACAAGGCCGCTGACTGTGCCGACAGCATCCAGGGTCTGAAAATCGCCGTGGAAAGCGGTTCCGCCGGAGAAGCCGCCCTCCAGGATATGGGCATCACCGACCTCATCGCCGTTCAGGATCAGCCCGCCGCTGTGATGGAAGTCGCCGCCGGAACCGCCGATGCCTGCGTCATCGACATCACCATGGCAAACGCCATGACCGGCGAAGGCACCAGCTACGACAATCTGACCATAGCCCAGCGGCTCACCGAGGAGCAGTACGGTGTCAGCTTCCGCAAGGGCTCCGACGTCACCGCCAAGGTAAACCAGCTGATTGCCAAATACCAGGCCGACGGCACCCTGGCAAAGCTCTCCGAGACCTACGGCGTTGCTGTCTCCGACTAACTGAAACATTTCCTGAATTTCCCGCCGGAGGGACACTTCCCCCGGCGGGCACTCTACAAATTTTGACACGAGAGGAACCCCGCCATGAACACACAGGTTTTGATCCAACTTGCCCTCGGCTTCTGGATGAACATCAAGATTTTCCTTTTAACTCTGGTCTTCTCCCTGCCTCTGGGGCTTTTGATCTGCTTTGCCTCCATGAGTAAATTCTCCCCTTTGCGCACCCTCATGCGGGGATTTATCTGGGTGATTCGGGGCACGCCCCTGATGCTCCAGCTGCTGGTTATTTTCTATGGTCCGGGCCTGCTGTTCGACCTGCCCGCCATGGATCGGTTCTGGGCTGTCATCGTGGCCTTTGTCATCAACTATGCCTGTTATTTTTCCGTGATCTACCAGGGCGGCATCGAGTCCATGCCCCACGGTCAGTTCGAGGCCGGGCAGGTTCTGGGCATGACCAAATCTCAGATTTTCTTCAAGGTCATTCTTCTGCAAGTGGTGAAGCGCATCCTGCCCCCCATGGGCAACGAGGTCATCACCCTGGTGAAGGACACCTCCCTGGCCCGGCTCATCGCCATTTATGAGATCATCTATGTGGGCCAGAACTTCATCAAGAAGGGGCTTATCTGGCCGCTGTTCTTCACCGGCGTGTTCTTCCTGATTTTCAACGGTCTTGTTACCATGCTCCTGGACTATTTGGAGAAAAAACTAAACTATTTCAGAGGATAATGGATATGGCGTTATTAGAAGTCAAGAATTTAACAAAGGGCTTTGGAGACACCGATGTGCTGAGGGGCGTGAGCTTTTCCCTGGAACAGGGCCAGGTGCTGGCTATCATCGGCTCCTCCGGCAGCGGCAAGACTACCCTGCTGCGGTGTCTCAACTTTCTGGAAACCCCTGATTCCGGGGAAATCCTGGTATCCGGCAAGCCCCTCACCGGCACCGGCCTCAGTGACGCCCAGATCCGGGAGAATCGGATGCACTTCGGTCTGGTGTTCCAGAACTACAACCTGTTCCCCCAGTACACCGCACTGCAAAACGTCACCCTGGCCCCTTCCCTCCGGAAAAAAGGTTCCCGGGAGGAGCTGAACCAAAAGGCCCTGTCCCTTCTGGACCAGGTCGGCCTGCGGGAGAAGGCCAGTGCCTACCCCTGGCAGCTGTCCGGCGGTCAGCAGCAGCGGGTAGCCATTGCCCGGGCCCTGGCGCTCCAGCCGGAGGTTCTGTGCTTCGACGAGCCCACCAGCGCCCTGGATCCCAAGCTCACCGCCGAGGTTCTGCGGGTGATTCGGGGGCTGAAAGACCAGCACACCACTATGATTGTGGTCACCCACGAAATGGAGTTTGCAAAATCGGTAGCAGATGTGGTAATCTATATGGCGGATGGTGTCATCGAAGAGATGGGCACCCCCCAGCAGGTATTTGAACATCCCAGAAGTGAAAAGACCCGCGCCTTTCTCCAAGGTGCTCTGGTCAAATAGGAGGAACCGATTTTGGAGACAGAACAGAATTCTCAGCACAGACAGGCTCTGTACCGGCTCATCGCCAGCATCCAGGACCCCAAGGATATTGAAGCGCTTTTCGATGACCTCTGCACCCGAAAAGAAGTGGAAAATATGGCAGAACGGATTTACGCCGCCCAGCTCCTCATGGAGGGAAATACCTATCAGCAGGTGATGGCCCAGGCCGCCATTTCTTCCGCCACCCTCAGCCGGGTTTCCCGATGCGTCCAATACGGCAGCGGCTACTCCCGTCTTCTGAAAAAGTGAACCCAGTTCCGCCTCAGCGTATCGAAAAGGCCTTTTCGATACGCTGAGGCGCCTTTTCAGGACCCTAACGCCGTCCCGAAAAGTCGGCTGATTGAACGCGAAAGGCACTCCGGATGGGTTTCTTGCACACGATTTTCCTTTCCGTCCTCAGGGATATATCCGCTTTTTCAGCAGTCTCTGGTTCCGCCCCTCGATAGGGGCGGAACTTTTTTCGGTTTGCCCTGAGGGCGTTGTCCCTTTTCCCCAAAACCCAGAGATATTTCTTAGAAAGAAGTATGGCTTTTTGCTCTTTCTATTTGCTGTACAGTGTG
>JAHHRT010000143.1 GCA_020025615.1 Oscillospiraceae bacterium
GGCGTTTCTTTCTGCGTGTCACAATGAGAAAATAAGTCTAAAATCCTCGATAATTGTCGAATTTCTTTCCGCCCTTAGAATTGAAAAAGATACATTTTTGTGATATCCTATAACAAAGAAAGGGAAATTAGCCGGAAAGGTGTGAAGAAGATGGGACAGCATACCGTATTGATCGCAGACAGCTCAGAGGACTTCTGTCATGAGCTGCGGGATATCCTTCGCCGGAGCTGCTCCGTCTATTGCTGCTACACCGGGATGAAAGCACTGAAACAGATCCAGGAGCTGCATCCAGACATTGTGGTTCTGGATTTGATGCTTCCTGAACTGGACGGAATCAGTCTGCTGCGGGTCCTGTCGATTACGGACTACCACCCGGTGATGATTGCTACCACCTGCCTGGCCTCTGACTATGTTTTGGAGTCGGCGCAAAAGTTGAATGTGGACTATCTCATGGTAAAGCCCTGCTGTGTTCGTGCGGTTGCCGCTCGGGTACAGGAACAGCTGGGAAAGCTGAACGTACCGGTGAAAACCGTGGCTGATTTGCAGTTTCGGATCTCGGGACTTCTGTTGATGCTGGGCGTTTCTGTAAAGCTTCACGGCTTTCGTTATCTCCAGGAGGCGGTCTATTCCATGGTCAAGATGCCCGATCAGTCTATGACCAAGGAGCTTTATCCGTGGGTGGCAAAAGCCTGCGACACGGAGCCAAGCCATGTAGAGCGTTCGATCCGCGGGGCCGTGCTGGATGCCTGGAAAAACCGGGATGACCGGGTGTGGCGGCTCTATTTTCCAAGCAACAGTCAAGGAGTAGTGCCCCGGCCTACCAATACGGTGTTTATCTCTCGGATTGCAGATGGCCTTCGGCTTGCCTGTGCTCTGGGAAGCGACAAGAAGCTGGACTTTGTCCCCCGAGACAAGGCGCTGTGCCGGGAAAACTGATTTTGGTCAGAGTCCCCAAAGACGGTTCAGAATAGAATTATGCAAATAGATCAAAAGCGGTGCTATCTAGTGTAGCACCGCTTTTCTTGATTACATGAGGCTTTCGTCATAGTGCGCCCGAGGGCCGCCGACGTACTTATACCGGGTCCGTGCCAGAACCAGAGGGGCACAGCCAATGTGGTCAACGCTGGTGCGCACGGGCACCACCACAGGCTTCAGGTGCATCCCGATGAGGGTGGAGCCGACGTCCATTCCTGCATCCGCCCGGATGGATTCTACAGCCACAGGCTGCTCCAGGGCCTCCCATACGGCGGTTGCGAAGGAGCCGCCGGCCTTGGGCTGGGGGACTACATTCACACGGTCCAGGCGGTCCCGCTGGGCCAGGGCTTTTTCCACGATCAGGGCCCGGTTGAGATGCTCACAGCACTGGGCAGCCAGGTAGATTCCCCGTTCCCGGAGCAGGGGCAGCAGCCCGTCCAGAAGGGCCTTGGCGGCATCCATGCTGGATGCAGTGCCGATTTTCTGGCCCAGGATCTCGCTGGACGAGCATCCCACTACCAGAACGGAGCCGGGCTCCAAGTGGGCCGCGTCCAGAAGCTCGGTGAGAGCCTGCCGGGCTGCAGCGGTGACTTCATTCATATCCATAGTCAATTCCTCCCATTCTGCGTCCCCAAGGGGGGCAGTGTGTTTTTCACTATTCTATCACAGAGTTGTGGAATTTTCCATGGGGAAATACAAGGGCGGCCCCCTGGCTTTACAGATATTTTCTCCTGTGCTACAATGGGAAAAACAGCCAATAAAGGAGAAACGGTTTATGAGAAAAATCCTTGCTGTGATTCTCTGCGCAGTCCTGCTGGGCACGTTCTGCCTGCCGGCTCTGGCGGCAGAGCCCAAGACCGTCAGAACGGCGGAGGACTTAAAAGCCATTGGAGAGGACCCCCAGGGGACCTACCGCCTGGAAGCGGACATCGACCTGGGCGGAACGGACTGGATGCCAATTCCCTTTTCGGGGGTGCTGGATGGCAACGGTCACACCCTCTACAATCTTCGGATTCGGGAGACGGGAGACCAGCGGGCCACCAGTGTGGATGGAAACCGCAAGCCCTACGATACAGCCTACGCCGGGCTTTTCTCGGTGGTGGAAAATGCCCAGATCCGGGATTTGACGATTCTGGGCGCAGATGTGGCAATCGAAACCGATGAACACTGCTTTGCCGCCATTCTGGCGGGGTACATGAAGGACACCACCCTGGAAAACTGCTCTGTGGAAGGCCGGGTCCGGCTCTATACCACCAATAAAATGGTGGGGGTTGGCGGTCTGGCTGGCTTCGGCAGGGGAGAGATCCAGGGCTGCCATGGGGATGTGGAGCTGGTGTTTGCGGACCGAAGCGAGGGAATCCGCTGTGAGCAGTTTATGGGCGGCATGATTGCCTGCGGCAATGCGGCCCTGGTGGACAACACCGTGACCGTTCGGGGCTATGACTCCTGTTATGGCTTTGTGCACAACGGCGGCCTGGTGGGGATGCACTACTGCTATGATGAGGCCCATCCCACCCCCATTGTGGGCAATACGGTCACCGGGAAAATCTCCTTTTTTGAAAAGAACCCCCAGCGCCGGGCCTACTGCGACGCATTTGGCGGAGAGCTGCTGTCCCGCCCCACCCATTTTGCGGACAACCAGGAAGACTTTGTCCGGGATGAACAGAAGGACGCTGTGGGAGAGCTGGGCCCGGAGCGCTGCGAAAACCCGGCGTATACCCAGGAGCAGGTGCCCCCCGATTGCGAACACTGGGGGTATACCAATCATATCTGTGAGACCTGCGGTTATACCTACCGCACCGACTATACACCGCCGGTCCATATCCCAGGGGAATGGGAAACCCGGGAACAGCCCACCTATGAAGCTCCCGGGCGGGAGCAGAGAAGCTGCACCCGATGCGGTAAGCTCCTGGAGGAACGGCAGGTCCCGGCCCTGATTCGGGCGGAAAGCTGCGAAATTGTGCCCGGCTCCCTGGAGCTTTCCTACAAGGAATGTGTGTCTCTCCGGGCCGTGGTGGCCCCGGAGAATGTATCGGAGCCCAATGTGGTATGGCGTTCCTCAGATGAGAGCGTTGCCACGGTGGACAGCAGCGGGCAGGTCTGCGCTGTGGGCAGGGGAGAGGCCGTCATCACTTGCAGCACCCAGGACGGCGGTGCAGAAGCTTCCTGCCCGGTGACAGTACGGTTTACCCTCGGACAGTGGCTGATTGAGGTCCTGCTCTTTGGCTGGGCATGGTACTGAGAATTTT
>JAHHRT010000144.1 GCA_020025615.1 Oscillospiraceae bacterium
GCTAACGTGGTGGCTGTACGTATCGTTCATGGCTTAGGGATTGTGGTCGCGCGTAAGCGCCGGATACAAGCCCCAGCATGGCGAAAATGGAAACCACAGAGGAACCGCCGTAGCTGATGAGGGGCAGGGTCAGGCCGATAACGGGCATAACGCCGATACACATACCGGTGTTAATCAGAACCTGGAACATCAGAGCGGAGGCTGCACCGTAGCAGACCACCCGGCGCATATAGTCCTGGCAGCGGGTGCCTACGTAAATACACCGGGCAATGATGGCAAGCTCCAGCAGCATCACGAAGACACAGCCGAAGAAGCCCAGCTCCTCACCGATGGAGGAGAAGATGTAGTCGGTGTGCTGGGCGAACAGGTTGCCGCCCTGGGTACGGTTGCCGTTGAAGAGGCCCTGTCCGGTAAGACCGCCGCCGGTCAGAGACTGGAGGTTGATTTTACTGTGGTAACGGGCACCGATACCCATTTTATCGAACTCCGGGTCAATCAGGACCAGGATTCGTTCCTGCTGATAGGTGCCAAGCATAGGCCATAGAATTGGGATGGCAAGACCGATCAGCGTGATTGCCAGCGCAAACCACCACAGGCTGACACCGCCGCCGAAGGCCATACCGATAAAGATAAACACGAAGATCAGGGAAACACCGGCATCTTTCGACAGGACCATGTTGAGGCCGACCAGAAGCATCAGGTGGATACCCATGTGCATGACAGAGGGGATGCTGGAGATTCGGTTTTGGTGCGACGCCATGACTGACGCCATAATGATGACGTATGTGATTTTACAGATTTCCGCAGGCTGAATCATAACCGGGAACAGAGGAAATTTCAGCCAGCTTCGGTTACCGGTGTTGTTATCGGTGCCGAAGGGGATCAACAGCAGCAGGAAGATGGTGTTGAAGGCCACCAGCGCAAACTGGTGTTCCGACAGAAATTCCAAATCCACAGAAGAAACCACGGCGTAAAGCAGCACGCCGATGACAATAGCAGCCAGCTGAATGATGATGTAACGGGTGTTGCCTTCAAATTTCGCAGCGTTGGTGGCACTGGCGATGATGATACAGCCAAAGCCAGCGGTGATTAAACAGAGAATGAGAAGAACCCAGTCACCTTTTTTGGTAAAGTCTTTGAGTTCGTCTTTAAATTGGCGCATTAGGCGGCCTCCTTCCCATTATGTCCGAGTATTGTACCATTAAATTCCCCAAAAGTAAATACCCGAAAGAAAAGCTTAAACAGTGGAATCCTGGGGATTTTCCAAGAAAAGACCTAAAATCTTATCGTCGGTGAAAATATGACTTTCATAGGCGGCATCCAAAATGGCATCTACATTGTCTGCGTCGTTCTCGATTTCCTTGGACCAGAGATGGGCGGTGTCGATGAAATCGCCCTCCAGGCTGCTCACCAGAATACAGGAAATCAGGATGAACTTCACCCGGCAGTAGAGATCATAGTCCGAAACCGCCTGGAGCCAATACCGGCGAATCAGGTATTTGGCAAGGTTCCGGCTGAGCGGGGAGAAAACCGGGGGGTGCGGGCGGCCCAGAAGGTCACGCCAGGATTCGGTGAGGATGTCCAGCTCCAGAAAGAAGTCCAGCACCGGGCGCAGCTGACCGGGCTTTGCCAGGGTTCTGGCGGTTTCCAGAGCATCCTCCGGGTCAAAGTCCGGGGCCTCCTCGCCGTCCAGCAGCGCCTGGGCATGGCAGCCGTAGAGCAGCAGCAGAGCGAAGGTCTCTCCCAGGGGGCGGCTTTCGTCGGACACCAGGGAAAGAGCGGCTTCCCGGGTGGCTTTCAGCACGGTCATGGCTTCGTGGTCATAGTCCGGCTCCCCGGAATCCGGGGCATCCCGAAGAACATCCGGGCCGTCCGGGTCTGTGAGTAGGATTCGCGCGGCCTCGGGGCAGCTCATTTCCAGGCCTAGTTCCATAAAGTCGCCGTAGTCGTGGTTCAAGCGGGGAAAGTCCCGGCAGACCTGGCACAGGGCCTCCTCGCCCAGATTGGCCTGGACCTTGCACAGGCCGTCGCTGCGCAGCATGGGGCAGAATCCATCCCGCAGAGTGATGATGGGCTCGCCGTCCTCCAGGTGGAGATTGGAACGGATTTCCTCTCCCAGGGGGCCGGAGAGGGCGGCATAGCGGGCGGCGGTGTCCGGGTCAACTTGGATGTCCCAGGCCTGACAGCAGGTGTCCGGGCAGCTCCCGGCGAGACAATGAAAGCTGCGGTAGTACGCAGGTTCTCTGATTTTCATGGAAATTCTCCTTCAGACAAGAGGAAACGGCGCATACACGGAAGGTATGCGCCGGAATGCCTCAGTTTTCGCTGCGATTGGGACGCAGGGTGTTCATGGTTTCCACAGCCTCCTGCAGGGCCAGCTTGCTGGTGCTGACAGCGGCTTCCAGCTGCCGAAGCTGGGCGCTCACCTGGTCCGCCATGGTACCGAGGTCTGCGGAGACACCGTCGATTTTGCCGGATGCCTGGGAAAGAACGGAGTTGACGGAATTGTAAATCTGGTCTGCCCGCTGGGTGGCAATCCGCTCGGCACGTTCTGCCCGGCGGTAGGCCTCCAGCTCCTGTTCGGCAAGGCTGGGAGAGGGGGCGGGCGTGGGTGCGGAACGCTCGTCCAGAAGCTGTTCCATTTCTGCGCACTTGGCTTCCAGAGCCTGCTTTTCGGCGGCTGCGGCCTCCAGCTGTGCGTTCAGTGCCTCGATTTCCTGGCTCTGATCCTGGGCGGCTGCGGGCTTTGCAGCCAGCTCCTCTTCCAGCTTTGCCACCTGCTGGCGCAGGGACTCGGCTTCGCTGTTCAGCTGATTGACCTGGGTGGTGTGCTTGGCGTTCAGATATTCAAGGTAACGAACCACATCCTCCCGGTGGAAGCCGTTGAATGCGGTGCGGAAATTCTGGGGTGCGTCCATGCTGTGTCCTCCTTGTGACAAAAAGAGCAAATTGATTGGATAATCGGGAATTTGCTGCTATTATATCACAGGAAGTCCAGGAAAACAACCACTTTCCCCATTCGCAAGGCTGCCGGAAAATATTTTTCCGGGAAACCCCTTTACAAACCCGGAAAAGACTGCTATAATAGTCAAGCTGTTAGAGCAAATGCGCCGGTGGCTCAATGGATAGAGCATCGGATTCCGGTTCCGAGGGTTGGGGGTTCGAGTCCCTTCCGGCGTACCAAAAAGGCAGAGCACGATTTCGTGCTCTGCCTTTTTG
>JAHHRT010000145.1 GCA_020025615.1 Oscillospiraceae bacterium
ATAAAAGGGAGAGACGTTCGTCTCTCCCTTTTATGCTGTCATCAAAACACTTGCTGAATCTGGGTACACGTCCAATTGGGACTGCAATGCCGTGCTCTGATGCGTGCGAGAGAATCAAATCTCTCGCAGGGCCGCAAGACATTCCTGGCAAACAGTCTTTCCATGATAGGAAACCAACCCCCGTCGTGAGTTGCAGAATACGCAGGTAGGTTCGTGCTTCTGCAAGATAATCTGGTCATCCACCACATAAATTTCCAGTTCATCCTGTGTAGAGACATCCAATGTTCTGCGCAGCTCGATTGGCAACACGATTCTCCCCAAATCATCAATCTTGCGAATGATTCCCGTAGCCTTCATCTCCAACACTCCTCTCATATGCTTTTATATCAAGGACACTTGTTCTTTTCTGACGGCTCATTTATTTTTTATATTATATACACTTTTTGAGTGTATGTCAAATTATTTTTAGTCAAATTCTGATTTATAATAGGTTTCGTGCATACTTTTCTCTATTTTGTGCATAGATTGTTTCAAAGGAGGTATTATCATGATGAGTTGGATTTATGCGGGAATGTTGCTGGTCAGTGTTCTCGCTGCGGTACACTCGCACTCTGGTGCGGCCCTCAGCGCTGCTGTGCTGGAAGGTGCCGGGGCCGGGGTGACCCTTGCCATCACTCTGGCAGGCCCTATCTGTCTCTGGTCCGGGGTTGGAAAGCTGATGGATCGGGTGGGTATCACCCATATGCTCTCGGTGTGTCTCGGGCCGCTGCTCCATCGGGTATTCCCTTCTGCCAGGACAAATTCTGCGCTTGCGCAAGAACTCAGCGGCAATCTCTGCGCCAACCTTCTGGGGCTGGGCAACGCCGCCACGCCGCGGGGAATCCGGGCTGCCCGGCTTTTAACCCGGGATGATCAAGCCAATGATGAGCTGTGCCGTCTAATCGTGCTGAACACCGCTTCTATCCAGCTGATTCCCACCAGTGTCGCCGCCATTCGCAGCGGTCTTGGCTGCCGCACCCCTTTTGATATTCTCCCCGCAGTCTGGATCACCAGCCTCTGTTCTGCGGGAATGGGACTTGCCGCTGCCTGGATCTTCGGAAAGCTGTGGCATCATGCTTGACTATCTGGTGCCGCTGGTGCTTCTGGTCACCGCTCTGCTGGCCCTGGGAAAACGGGAGCAAGCCTATCCCCTGCTTCTGGAAGGTGCTTCCGAAGGGCTGGGAATAGTGATTTCCATTCTCCCCTCCCTGATTCTCCTGTTGACTGCGGTTCATATGCTGCGAGCCTCCGGGGCTGTCTCTCTGCTGGAACAGGGCCTGGCCCCCCTGTTTTCCCTGGTGGGGATTCCCAAGGAAACCGCCCTGCTGGTGCTGATTCGACCCATCAGCGGCAGTGCTGCGCTGGCAGTGGGGGCGGACCTCATGGCAAGCTATGGCGTGGACTCCCAGATTGGACGCACCGCCGCCGTGATGCTGGGCTCTACAGAGACCACCTTCTATACCATCAGCGTATACTTTGGTGCCGCCGGAATCCGAAAGACCCGCTATACCCTTCCCGCTGCCCTAATTGCGGATTTTGTGGGTTTTTTCATGGCTTCCTTGACGGTACGGCTGCTTTATCCATAGAAAAAGCGGGAGAATCCATCCATGTGGTTTCTCCCGCTGAAAAATCATTTTTCCAATTCCCATTGGTGCCATGATTTGCAGAACGCTTTATTTCTTTTTTCTCTTTCGAATCAGATGGGACACATACATCGCCCCATAGCCCAACGCAAGATACGGTATCGCATAGACGAAGAAGTCCGGGTCGCCAAAATCCAGGAAGCACCAGGCACCTGCCACAAACAGCAGTGCTGCTGCCAGAGGCAGTACCCACATATTCTTCACATCTCTGCCCGCAGCAGCCCCCACCAGAAGGGACCACAGGGGATCGATGCAGAAGAACATAGCCAGCAATGCCGCCATTCCCGACACCGCAGGCACAAAGGTCACCGCAAGCCAAGGCAGGACCATCATCACCACTGCGGTGAGCACCAGCCACGGAATGTTCTTTTTCATACACATTTCTCCCAAAATCAGCACTGTATTTTTACGCTTTTTTCTCGCCGCTGCCGGTACTGCTGCCGCTTCTTCTGCGGCGGCGACGGCGGGGACGGGGAGCATCCTCCGGCTCTGCCTTTTCCGCCCGGCGGGCGTAGGCCTGGGCCGCCTCAGAGGTAGCCTCATAGGTAAGACGGCTGACCCGGATCTTTCCGTCGGCCTGTTCGGAAAGCCGCACCCGAATCAGGAATTTACCATGCTCCGGGCAGGTGGCAAGGTCCATATACCGATGGCCCGGCTGGGCAAACCACCGGGAGCCAAGCATTTTCCGACCGCAGAGGGGACATTCATTTTCGCTGCCTGCCATGGCAGACAGGGCCGCCCGCTTGTCGGTATAGTCATAGAACACCTTCCGGGCAATACAGCCGGGAAGCTCTGCCCCGTGAAATCCATTTTCATGGCTCTTGACGGCCTGGTCATATTCCGCAGCTCCCCGCTTCAAATCCATCCGCGCGCAGATCAAAGCCGTGTGATAGGCATCCCCCAGGGCATCATGGGCAGGCCGGGTAGCCTCAATGCCAAAAATCTCCATTGCGGTTTTCAGGGCCTTCTGAGAGGTGGAGCCGTCCGTCTGGGCATTGAAGATCATCTGGGCATTGTACCACCGCTGGGTCCAGTCGGTCTCCAAATCGAAGAGCTGAAGATTTTCCCGAAGAATCCCAATATCGTCAAATCCCCAGGTCAGGAAGACAATGTCATCGCCGCACCAGGCCTTGAAGGCTTCGATAGCCTCCGGGAAGGGAACGCCCTCATCCCGCAGGCGGGTTTCCTTGATGCCGGTGAGCTTACTCACCCGGCGATTCAGGTGCCGATAGTACTTGGGCCGGATCATCACCTGGAATTCATCCTGTACCTGCTGATCCTCGTTTACCCGAACGGCACCGATCTGAATGATTTCACCCCGAATCTGCACCGGGAGGACCTTTTTGGAAGAGGGAGAGCCGGGCCAGGGCTGGTTCCACTCCATGTCTAAAACAATATAATTCATTGTGATACCTTCTAAGCAAGTGTTGTCACTATTATCATATCATAGAAAATGAAAACCGTAAACAGAAAACTTTCCCGATTTCCCGGCTGATTTTGAAATAAATTCAAAAAACGAGGTGCAGACTGCAA
>JAHHRT010000146.1 GCA_020025615.1 Oscillospiraceae bacterium
AAGGGAGAGGCTTTTTCGCTCGGTGTCGTTACATGGTACAAAGGCTCTCCCTTTGGGAGAGCTGGCTGGCGAGGTATGAGCCAGACTGAGAGGGCGAACCCGCACAGTCGATGAAATACCAACTAGCAGAGTACCCGCCGCACCCCAATGCGATAGTCTCCGTCCACAAACTATACAACTGTCCGTCAGTCTCACGTCTGTCTGGCAGTTTTTGCCAATCTTTTTCCATTTTTTAACATTTTTGTAAATTTAAGGAAACCTTAACCAGTACCCTTGTTGTTTCTTAAAACATTTCACCTTATACTGTATTTTATCAAGGAATCCGTAAGGCGAGTGCGTATGCCTTCACCCTGTAAACATTAAGATTCCCTAAAGGTTTTCATTTTCCCCTTGACTTTCAGTTCTACACGATGTAGTATATCAGTACTACAAGTTGTAGAACAGTCCGTAGAAAAAAATAATTTGAAACGAATCTCGAAAAAAGGCGTCTATATAGGTAGAAGCACTTTGAGAAAGGATGGAATTTCCATGAAACAGCAATATCAGCGCCCCTTCCCCTGGCTTTATCTCACCGTAGCTGTCGTCCTGGGCAGCATCCTCATCGTAAGCCTCTTCCTCGCCATTCCCAAGAAGCCTCCGGTGGTTCCCATGGGGCTTCACTACACCGAGGTTCAGGTTTCTACGGAAGCCCCGGAGTAATCCCCGATTTTCCCCAGGGCGTCACTCTGCCAGGGTTTCCTGGCGCAAATGATACGAAAGGATTGAAGATCATGAAAAAGCTTGTTTCCTGTATCCTCGCCGGTGCAATGGCCCTTGCCCTGCTTGCAGGCTGCGCCGGCACACCGCCGTCCACCGTCGCCACTGCCGAGCCTGAGGGGAACGCCGTCACGGTTTCCACCGTGGACGAGCTTCTGGCTGCCATTGGCTCCGACAAGGAGATTGCTTTGGCTCCCGGCACCTACGACCTCACCACCGCCAAGGACTATGGACAGGTTCCTTCCAGTCCGGCCTACACCTGGAATCAAATCTCTGACGGCTATGAGCTGTGCCTTTCCGGTATCCAGAATCTGACCATTCGCGGCAGCGGCAAGGACCAGACCTCCATTGTCACCCGTCCCCGCTATGCGAACGTAGTACACTTCAGCGATTGCGGCAATCTCCGTCTGGAAGGCTTAACCGCAGGGCATACCGAGGAAAAGGGCCTGATGTGCACCGGCGGTGTCATCCATCTGGAAAACACCAACCACGTAGTGATTGACGGTGCCGGTCTCTATGGCTGCGGCACCGTGGGTGCAGACGGCTGGAACTGTGAAGGGATTCAGGTCTCCAACTGCGAGATTTACGATTGCTCTTACAGCGGCATTTCCTTTACCGACACAAAGGACATCACCGTGGAAAACACCAGTTTCCATAACATCGGCACTCCCGAAGAAACCGCAGGAGATCTGTTCAGCTTCTATTTCTGTTCCGATGCAGTCGTCCGAAACTGCACCATTCAGGATAATGCGGTCTACCATCTTCTGGATTTTTCTTCCAGCCCAAATGTGCGTCTGGAAAACAACCGCTTTCAGGATAACTTTGTAGAAAGCTCCGGTTTCCATTTCCAGGATTGTCGGCCTGTTCTGGACGGCAACACCTTCCAGAACAATTCCCTGCGGAAATGGTATCTCGGCAGCCAGTCTCTGGCAGCGGATGCCCAGGGCAATCCCCTGGACGAGAGTGCATTTCCCGCCGCGGAGAAGGTCCCTGCCAGCACCGCCCCTCAGGACCAGATAGCGGCTTCCACCGTGGACGAATTTCTGGCAGCCATCGCCCCCAACACCGAAATCGTCCTGGACGGAGCACTTTATGACCTCTCCACCGCCACAGACTATGGCAAGGGCAAAACCGACTACTACCGCTGGCAGGAGTGCTTCGACGGTTACGAGCTGGTGATCCAGAATGTAGACAACCTGACCATCACCTCCTCCGACAGAAGCCACAAGGACCACACCATCGCCGCCGTCCCCAGATACGCCGCCGTCCTGGGCTTCGAGCACTGCCGGAATACGCTGCTCTCCGGCCTCACCGCAGGCCATACCCAGGAGCCCGGCTCCTGTTCCGGCGATGTTATCTACTATGACAGCTGTGACAACATGACCATTGACAACTGCGGGCTTTACGGCTGCGGTGTCATCGGCGTCAGCGCTGACAACTGCACCGGGCTTGAAATTCTCAACAGCGAGATCTATGAGTGCTCCGCCGGCGGAATCGAGCTGAGCACCACTGATTCTGTCCTTGTGGAAAACACCAGCTTCCATAACATCGGCACCCCCGAAAACTCCGCAAGGAATGTGGCCTATCTGTATGGGTGCTACGATGTATCCCTTCGCAGCTGCACCTTCCAGGATAATTTCCTCTACTCGCTGATACAGGCAGACTCCGCACAGCTTTCCCTGGAAAACACCACGTTCCAGAATAACAGTACACAGGAATCCGGTTTCCGGCTTCATGACTCTGAGCTTATTCTGGACGGCAGCATCTTCCAGAATAATAATATCCGCAAATGGTACAGAGGCAGCAACAGCCACGCAAAAGATGCCTCCGGCAACGAGCTGGACGAAAGTGCCTTTCCTGCCATGGAACGTCCCGCTCCAAGCTCCACCCCCCAGAAGCAGGTGAAGGCTTCCACTGTGGACGAGCTTCTGGCAGCCATTGCCCCCAACACGGAAATCATTCTGGATGCAGAGCTTTACGACCTCTCCACCGCCAAGGACTACGGCAATGGTCAAACCGACTACTACCGCTGGCAGGAGTGCTTCGACGGTCACGAGCTGGTGATCCAGAATGTGGAGAATCTGACCATCTCCACCTCCGACGGCAGCCGCAAGGACCATACCATCTCCGCCATCCCTCGATACGCCAACGTCCTGGGCTTTGAGTACTGCCAAGGCGTAACCATTTCCGGCTTCACCGCAGGCCACACCAAGGAGCCCGGCTACTGCACCGGCGGTGTCATCAACTTTGACAACTGCGACAACATGACCGTTGACAACTGCGGGCTTTACGGCTGTGGAATTCTGGGTGTACAGGCCATGAACAGTGCCGGCATCCAGGTTCTGAACAGTGAAATCTATGAGTGCAGCTATGGCGGCATTCAGATGATGCGCACCAGTGATGTCAGCATTGAAAAGACCACCTTCCGGGACCTGGGCGGCGA
>JAHHRT010000147.1 GCA_020025615.1 Oscillospiraceae bacterium
CGGGCTTGACAAGGATGCTATGCTATAGGTAGATAATTATCGTTAGGAAGGTTCCATATGAAAAAATTCTCTTTGCTCCTTACCCTTGTAATGGTGGTCGCCATCTTCGCCGGCTGCGGGCAGACCGCACCCCAGGCCCAGGTTGCCGCCACCACCCTGCCCGTCTATGACCTCACCCAGAGAATCCTGGAGGGCACCGATATCACCGCCACCCGGCTGGTCACGGAACAGGTCTCCTGCCTCCATGACTACTCCCTGAACGTCAATCAGGTCCGGGCTTCCGAGTCCGCCGAAACCATCGTGATCTCCGGCGCAGGCCTGGAAAGCTTCCTGGGCGACCTCCTCAGCGGCGATAAGATCATCGACGCTTCCCAGGGCCTTACCCTGCTCCCCGGGGACCACGGCGAATCCGACCCCCATATCTGGCTCTCTCCTGCCAATGCCAAGGTCATGGCCCAGAATATCTGCGACGGCCTTGTGGCCCGGTATCCCCAGCACCAGGCAAAAATGGAAGAAAACCTCACCACTCTGCTCAGTGACCTGGACGCGCTTCAGGCTTACGGCGATGAAGCCCTGAAGGACCTCTCCTGCCGGGAGCTGATCACCTTCCACGACGGCTTCGCCTACCTGGCCCAGGCCTTCGACCTGACCATTCTCCACTCCATTGAAGAAGAGCACGGCAGCGAAGCTTCCGCCAAGGACCTGAGTATGCTGATTGACCTGGTAAAATCCCACGACCTCCCCGCCATCTTCACAGAGGAGAACGGTTCCGACTCCGCCGCCTCTGTGATTGCCAATGCCACCGGGGCAAAGGTCTGTAAACTCACCACCGCTATGTCCGGCGACGATTACTTCGCCGCCATGCGGGCAAATATTGATACCTTAAAGGAGGCCCTTGGATGAGCTTTCCCGACCATAACAATTCCTCTTGTTCCGGGTCCTGCTGCCTGCGGCTGGAAAATGTCTCCGTCCGCATCGGCTCTGACCTGATTCTTCAAGACGTAAATCTCCACGTCCACTGCGGACAGATGGTGGCCCTCATCGGCCCCAACGGTGCCGGCAAGAGCACCCTGCTGAAAACCATTCTGGGTGAGCGGGAGTACCAGGGCAAAATCTGCTTTGCCGAGGCCGGCGCGAAGGTCCACAAGCCCCGCATCGGCTATGTGCCCCAAAGCCCCGCTTTCGATCCCAGCGACCCGGTGAGCGTCTCCGACCTCTTCGCCTGCTGCATGAGTAAGCGGCCCGCCTTCCTGGGCCTGTCCAAATCCATGAAGAAAACCGTCCTGCAATGCCTGGACCGGGTCCACGCCACTGACCTGATCGATAAGCGCATCGGCACCCTCTCCGGCGGCGAGCTGCAAAGAGTGCTGCTGGCTCTGGCGCTGGAGCCCATGCCCAACATTCTCATTTTGGACGAGCCGCTGTCCGGCGTGGATGTGGAGGGCATGGAAACCCTCATGGATATGCTGGACGAAATTCGCAAGACCTATGACCTGTCCATCCTCATGACCACCCACGACTTCTCCATGCTCCCCCGATACGCAGACCAGGTGGTGCTGGTGGACCGGGGCATTGTCTGCAAGGGAACCCCCGAACAAGTTCTGGATTCCACCGAGTTCAACCGGGTTTTCCACATGAAAGGAGCCCGCTGATGCAAATTTGGTATGCTATCTGTGACCTGATCCCTCTGGAAATGCTCCACTGGGACTTTATGAGAAATGCCCTGCTGGCAGTGCTTCTCATGTCTCCCCTCTTCGGCCTGCTGTCCACCATGGTGGTCACCGGGCGCATGAGCTTCTTCTCCGATGCCCTAGGCCACTCCGCCTTTACCGGCATCGCCATCGGCAGTATCTTCGGCCTGGCCTCCCCCACCTGGGCGGCTGTGCTGTTCAGCGTGGGCTTTGCCCTGCTGTTCTCCTATGTGAGAAGCCGCAGCAACCAGGCGGCGGACACCCTTATCGGCGTGTTTTCCAGCTCTGCGGTGGCGCTGGGCATCTTCATTGCCACCCTGGGCGGCAACAGCTTCACCAAGTACAATCAGTACCTCATTGGCGATATTCTCTCGGTAACGCCCGGCGAAATCGGAATGTTGGCTCTGGTTCTGCTGGCAGTCATCGGGTTCTGGGGACTGTTCTCCAACCGTCTCAGCCTCACCGCCATTCATCCCCAGCTGGCTTCCTCCCGGGGCATCCCGGTGCTGCTGGCCCAGACCCTGTTCACCACCGCCATCGCCGTGGTGGTCACCCTGTCCATTTCCAGCGTGGGCCTGCTGATTCTCAACTCTCTGCTGGTGCTCCCCGGCGCATCCGCCCGGAACATCTCCCGGAACCTGAGACAGTACCACGGCTTCTCTGTGCTCTTCGCACTGGTTGCCGGACTGGGCGGTCTGCTGATTTCCTACAGCCTGGGCTGCTCCGCCGGTGCTGCCATCAGCCTGATTCTGGCGCTGATTTTCACCGTCACCTTCTCCATGAGAAAGCTGAGGGCCTGATATGCCGGAAATCAACGTAATTGCAAGAATGAAAAGCGACTTCCCCACCAAGTTCGGCATCCCCCGGCAGTCCGGTCTGGTAGAGGAGCTGCGCTCCACCATTATTTTCGAGCCGGAGTACCGGGACCCGGAGGCCCTGCGGGGCATTGAGGAGTTCTCCCACCTGTGGCTCATCTGGCAGTTTTCCCAGGCAGTCCGCCCGGGCTGGTCTCCCACGGTGCGCCCGCCCCGTCTGGGAGGCAACACCCGCATGGGCGTGTTTGCCACCCGGTCCCCCTTCCGGCCCAACTTTCTGGGACTTTCCAGCGTGAAGCTGCTGGGCGTGGAGCACACCAAGGAGTACGGCACGGTGCTTCATGTAGGCGGAGCCGACCTGATGGACGGCACCCCGATTTTTGACATCAAGCCCTATATTCCCTATGGCGACTGTCACCCGGAGGCGGTAGGCGGATTCACTGACCGGGCCAAGGACTTTGTGCTCCAGGTGGACTTTCCCCAGGACCTGCTGGCCCAGATCCCAGAGGAGAAGCGAGAGGCTCTGGTGGGTGTTCTCTCCCACGATCCCCGGCCCTCCTATCAGAAGGACCCGGACCGCACCTACGGCCTGACCTTCGGCGGCTTCGATGTTCGGTTCCAGGTCAAGGACGACAC
>JAHHRT010000148.1 GCA_020025615.1 Oscillospiraceae bacterium
GGCGCCTGTGCCCGGCGGTGCAGCTCCCGCTGATAGTCCTCAAATACCGAGCGGAACATCCGTACCGCGCTGTTGTAGCGGTCGATCTCCTCATTAAAATAGTGAATCTTGCTTTCCAGCCAGTGGAGATACCCTTGGTCAAAGGGCGCAGGCATCAATAGCTCCCGCTCCGGGTCCCCCGGCTGAAATCCCACCTCCGCCACCCGGTCGGGATAGCGATCCAGAACAGAGCGCTGAATGAACTGGTCCAGCCGGTCCAGCCATTGTACCTTCTGGGACTGGGGATAGGCGTTGGGCTTCAAGCTGTCAATCTCCTGAATCGCCTCCAGTACCGTCATGTCCTTCCCTCCTTTCGTGCACCATATGTGCTCTCTTGCTGTAAAAAAATTAGGGATATACCGTCTCCCCCCGCCCCCAGGCCCGGCGCAGCTCCTTCTTGAAGGCTTCCCGCTGTTCCTTGGTGGCGCTGCCATACTGAAAAGTGGTGATGGAGGGGGCCTGACTGGTGGTGCCTGCCTCTAAGGGCCGGCGGCTGCCCGCCTGAATGGCACTGACTACCTTTGCCGTGGTCTCCTGGGCCGCCGCCTGCTGAATCTCCCGGCGATGCAGCGCATAGTAGGCATCCTCAACGCTGATTCCCGTGCCGGGAGCCGTCAGCTGTAAAAATACAGGGTCCTGTAACGCCTGGCGCAAATCAAAACCGGGAAAGGCTTCCTGCATTTTCTGGGCCTGCTCCTCAAGGCCCCGGATGTGGGCCTCAAAGCCGGGAGCCATCTGCTCCTCCATAGGCTCCGCTGCGGGCTCCTGCACCTGCTGTTCTGCACTTTCCGGAATCATTTCTTCTGTTTCTTCCATAGAAAAGCTCCTTTCTCTTGATGATAGTGATAGCATACCAAATTCTCTGGAAATTCTCTATCCCCGGTGCGGACCTGGTATTGAACGAACTTTGGAAAGGCCTGACTGAGCACCCGGAACCCCCGGCATACCGCCTGAAAGCTCTCCTGAGAACCCTGTCCGCCCCGGATTCTGGCGTACCCCGGCCTCACCTCTCCCCTGCCGCCGCTGGCTTCTGCGTTGGCTTTCAGGGTGAGCACCAGAGCCGTCACCGCCGCGCAGACCAGGTCTTCCCCCTTGGGCCCCGCCCCGGCGTGGCCTTTGGCCTCCACCATAGGCACCCTGGGATCAAAGCGAATCTGAATCATAGGGCAGCATCCCCACAGGGACCGCATTGGCGGCAATCTTCTGAATCAGCCCGTCTTTCCCCTCGAAATCCATCATTTCCAGACACAGAATTGCCTGCTGGGCCATGGCCGGCTGGAACATTCCCAGCTGATACAGCTGTAAGGCCAGCTCATTCTGAGCCATGGCGGTATAGGGATTTTTCTTCTGCGCCAAAATCCGAATGTCAAACACAGGCAGACGGTAGCCCATATCTTCGCCGTAGGCCTCGCCCTGGTGCTGTGCCCGAAGACGGGCGTTGGTGTAGGAGACGAAGCGCTCGGCCCCGTCCGCCCCCACAATCCGAAACTGACGGGGCAGGTCATAAAACTGCCGAATCAGCTCGATGCACATATTCACCACCTTGGCAAAGGCCCGGTAGGAGCCTCGGCTGCTGTCCCGGCTGCCCTTGCCGCTGGCCTCCTGCAAGGCCGCAATGGCGGCGGCAGCGGTAACGCCGCTGTTAATGTTTCCGGTGCTGGTCTCTGTGTTGCCGGAGGTTTCCCGCAGCTCCTGAACCGTGTCGTTGAGCACATTCACATACACCTGGGACAGAGGGTTATAGTCCACAGGCCGGAGACTTGCCTCGTCCAGATTGCCGCTGACATGGACAATGGGCTTGCTGAGATCCAGGAACTCCCCTTCCTGAACATTGCCGTCCAGCCGGGAGAAGTACCGGGGCGTGGCCCCAACCTTGGCGCTTTTCACAAAACTGGTCTTCAAAAGGTCGATGGTGATCTGAGGATTTCGGCAGATATCCACATAGCCGTAGCCGCAGGGAGACCCCTCCACGGGAAACAGGGTATCAAAGACATAGGGATAGAGACCGTGGTCGTAAAGCCCGGTCACCGCCAAAGGCTCCCGGAGCACCCGGCCCAGGTCGTCATATTCCGGCTCCAGCTGATTTTCCGTGGCAAACAGCACCTGGTCCCCGGCAAACTTGCAGTACTGCAAGGTCCGGCGGCCTGCCACGTCCTTGTGGTAGTAGACCTCTACCACCGTCACCCGGTCAGAGGTATCCTGCTCGTCTCCCAGAAATTTGGTGCTCACAAAGGCCTTGCCCTTGAGCTTGCCCTTCACATGGGGGTAGGTCTTTTCCAGCAGGTCCCGGTCCTGAAGCTCCGTGTGGAAGAAATAGCGGCTTTTCTGAATGTCCCGGATTTCCGGCTGCCAATAGAGGTTCAGCAGGTTCACGCAGGAGATGGAAATGTCCCCCAAGCCCCCCAGCTTGCCGGGGTCCCAGATGACCTTATAGGCCCCGGTGCCGGTTTTGGTTTTCTGCCACATGGCATCGGAGTAGGTTTCCTCGAAGTCGTTCTGTTCCAGCACGCAGGGAATCAGGGCACTGAGCATCTGGGCCTCCTCCTGATCCTGGGCTTCCCGGGGCAGCAGCCTGGCCTGGGGATAGGCGTCCATTGCGTCGGCGTGTTTACTGGTGATGACATTATGGAGCCAGCCGGACTGGCTGGTAAAGGAGCCATCCTTTCCAAGCTCCGTCTGTTTTGCGGCCTCTGTGGTATTGCGCAGCTTCCACCAGTTCTCGGCGGATAAAATACGGTCGGCGGTTCGCTTCCGCCCGGCGCTGTAGCGTTCCAGGATGCGCACAAACTCCCGGAGCTGCTCTTCCCCGATGGGAAGGTTCGCAAGTGTGTCGTCCATAACATTCTCCTTTTCCGGCGGTTCCCCGCCAACCTCAGATGATATGCACTTATTGTACTCAAAACGATTCCACTTCTCTATCCCCCCTCCCAGGCTCCCCCTTTGGGAGTAGCGAAGCGATTTTAAATACCAGTGATTGCCAGGGGTGCACCGTTCCAAGGCTCCCCCCTTGGGGGAGCTGGCGAGCGAAGCGAGACTGAGAGGGCGATG
>JAHHRT010000149.1 GCA_020025615.1 Oscillospiraceae bacterium
TTCCGTTAGCATCGAGAAAGCGCAAATTGTACGTGGTGCCCATACCCATAGAAATGCTGTCTTTTTCCATGGGAACTTCCTGAATATGCCGGGCAATCCAGTCAATGTCAGACTCTTCTGTTACCGTAAAGCTGTTCCCGTCGTTTCCGTTAAACACTTCAATCCTGGCAATTTCCGAGGTTTCCACATGACTTAGAAAGCGGGACGGTGTAAACCACCAAATGGCACCGCCTATCATCATCAGCGCAATCACAACCAGAGCACATACTATAAGCTGCGTTTTCTTTTTCACAGGAATCACTCCATTCTATAGTGTCGCAATACCATGCTGCGTATAGGAACAGGATAGCACCGCTTTATGAACAATGCAAGAATCTCCACCTCTGTCTTTTTCTATTTCCGTGGATAGAGTAGCTGTCATTTTGTCTGTGTTTTCTAATCGTTGGGCTCTTTGGCAAATGCTGGGCCAGGAAAACAAAATCCAGGAAATTCTCATTTTCGTCTCCGGCCTTTGCCACAGAGAAGGATAAAAAAGCTTGAAAAACCCCATCTATTTTGGTATCATAGCAGAAACGCACACTTTTTATCTGCTGAACGCAGATTTTTGAATTTCTGATGAGGTGAACCAATGATCGATGTATGTGACATTCATGTGATGAAGCCGCTGCTGAGCGAGCAGGGCTTCCACTTTTCTAAGGCCAAGGGACAGAACTTCCTCATTGCCTCCTGGGTTCCCCAGGCAATCGCCACCGAATCCGGGGTGGACGAAAGCGTGGGCGTGCTGGAAATCGGCCCCGGTGTGGGCCCCCTGACCCAGCAGCTGGCCCTGCGGGCGGGCAAGGTCTGCGCTGTGGAGGTGGACGAGCGTCTGAAGCCTATTTTGCAGAAGACCGTGGGCGAGTTTTCCAACGTGGAGATCCTCTGGGGCGATGTGCTGAAGCAGGACATTCCGACTCTGGTCCGGGAGAAGTTTGCCGGACTGCACCCGGTAGCCTGTGCCAATCTCCCCTACTACATCACCTCCCCCATTCTCACAGCACTTTTAGAGGCCGACTGTTTTGAAGCTGTCACCGTCATGGTTCAGAAGGAAGTGGCCCTGCGAATTGCCGCGGCCCCCGGCAGTGCAGACTACAGTGCATTTACCGTATTCTGCCAGTACTACGCCGAGCCGGAGCTGCTGTTTGACGTGCCCCCCCACTGCTTCCTGCCCCAGCCCAAGGTGACCTCTGCGGTCATCACGCTGCGGACCCGGAAGGAACGCCCCTGGGAGATTCTGGACGAAGCCACCTTCTTCCGCACCGTCCGGGCCAGCTTTGCCATGCGGCGCAAGAAGCTGAGCAACGGCCTGGCTTCCGGCTTCCCGGAGCTGGGAAAGGCCGGGGCCGCAGAAGTGATTCAGGCGGCTGGCTTCCCGGAAAATGTTCGGGGCGAAAGTCTCAGCATCCCGGAGTTTGCCCGAATCGCCAACGAAATTGTAAAGCGGAGGGAACAGGCATGATTGAATTTCTCTTCTTGGATTTAGATGATACCATTCTGGATTTCCACAAAGCCGAGCGTCTGGCTGTGGGAAAAACCCTGGAGCAGTTCGGCGTCCGGCCCACGGAGCAGGTGCTGAGCACCTACCACGAAATCAATATGCGGCACTGGGAAATGCTGGAACGGGGCGAGCTGACCCGGGACCAGGTGCTGGTGAACCGCTTTGGGGTGCTCTTTGAAACCCTGGGGGTCCAGGCGGACCCGGAGCGCTGTGCCAGAGCCTATGAACACAATCTGGGCATCGGTCACTACTTCCTGCCCGGCGCCGAAGAAGCCGTGAAGCGGCTGCATGAAAAGTACCGGCTGTTCCTTGCCAGCAACGGCACCGCATCGGTCCAGCACAGCCGCATGACCAGCGCCGGGCTGTACCCCTACTTTGAGCAGGTGTTCATTTCCCAGAAGCTGGGCTACAACAAGCCCTCTAAGGAATATTTTGATGCCTGCTATGCCCAGATTCCCGACTTTGACCCCAAGAAGGCGCTGATGGTAGGCGACAGCCTGACCTCGGACATTCTGGGGGGCATCAACGGCGGCATGGCCACCTGCTGGGTCAATCCCGGACATAAGAAAGCGGACAAAATCATTCCTGACTACGAGATTGAAAACATCACCCAGCTGGAAGCCCTGCTGGAAACCTTATAACTGAACCGGAACGGCCCTTCGTATGGTCATCTCTCCCGGGGTTACCTGGCAGTCCATCGCCAGAACCTGTACCCCGGCGGCAGAGGCCTCACGAAGGGCCTTTCCAAATTCCGGGTCGGTCACGTCGTTGGGGTGGAGATACTGCACATCCGCCATCTGGATCACAAAGAGCACATAGGCCCCGTACCCCTCCGCCACCGCTGCGGCAAGCCCTCTCAAATGCTTGGCTCCCCGCTGGGTAGGCGCATCCGGGAAGGCGCAGATGCCCCCATCCTCCAACGTCACACCCTTGACCTCCAGAAAGCAGGGCTTTCCGTCCTTGGTAAAGGAAAAGTCAAAGCGGGAGTCCCCGTGAACGGTTTCCGGGCGGAGATCCTGGATTTCTCCCAGTCCGCCCCCTGCCAGCCACTCCTTGGCAGCTGCATTGGGGGCCTGGGAATCCATGTTGATGATCCGCTCCCCCTTCTCCACGGCGATGAGGTCGTATTGCGTCTTCCGTTTGGGGCTGTCAAAGTGCTGACAGTAGACCTTGGCCCCCTGGGGCAGCAGCTCCCGGCACCGCCCGGTGTTCTTCACATGAACCACCTGTTCCTGTCCATTGATCTCCACATGGGCGATGAATCGATTGGGCCGCCGGAGAAACACCCCGGGCACCATATTGCTGTATTTCATAGCCTTACCCCCTTTTACCAGTAAGGATAGCAGAATTTTTTCAGATTGCAAGACGACTTTGCGAAATAGGCTTGACTTTTCCGAAATCTATGGTATAATTCGTTTTGTTCCTGTTATGGAGGCTTAGCTCAGCTGGTTAGAGCGCATGCTTCACACGCATGAGGTCACAGGTTCGAGTCCCGTAGTCTCCACCAGAAAAAGAAAACCACAACCTTTCGGTTGTGGTTTTTCTTTTT
>JAHHRT010000015.1 GCA_020025615.1 Oscillospiraceae bacterium
CACGGGGCTGTGAAGTTTTGCAATGCGGAGTACACACACCGCTGATTCGGTAGGTTTTCAAAATCTGCAAAATACTACTTGACACGATATACTGTGCATTGTATAGTATATCGCGAAAGGGGGTATTCGCATGATCAATACGCAGTTGAAAAAAGGACTGCTGGATGTGTGCGTCCTCTCCGCTGTAAGCCGCGGAGAGTCCTATGGGTATAAGATTTTGAAAGATCTATCCGAGTATATCGAAATTTCGGAGTCCACCCTCTATCCCATTTTGCGGCGTCTGGAAGCCGGGAGCAGCCTTACGTCTTACAGCGTGGAGCATGAGGGAAGATTGCGGAAGATGTATTCCATCACCCCGGTGGGAAAACAGCAGCTCCGAGAGTTCCTCTCGGATTGGCAGGAAGTGGAGAAGATCTTCTGCTACATTAAGGAGGGAGTCAGTTATGAATAAGGCGAATTTTTTAGCGGCACTGTCCCGGGGCCTTTCCGGGCTGCCGAAAGAGGAAATCAAAAAGCAGCTGGATTATTATGCCGAGCTGATTGCAGACATGACGGAAGACGGCATGACCGAGGAAGAAGCCGTGGGGAAGCTGGGCTCGGTGGATGAGATTCTCCGGAAGATTCGGGAGGAGCTGCCCACGGTTTCTCCCAAGCCTAAGAAGGGAAAGGGGCTGAACACGGCAGCCATTGTGGTGCTGGTGGTCTGTGCCCCCATGTGGATTCCGCTGCTGCTGGCCCTGGGCTTAACGGTCCTTGCCGTTTATCTATCCATCTGGGCAGTGGTGGCTTCCATCTTTGTGGTGGCGCTCAGCCTGGGCTTTGCGGGATGCGTCCTCTTCCTGCGGGGACTGACGCTGTTTTCTATGGGTATCGGTACGGTGCTGTTCTCTCTGGGTGCGGCAATCGGCTTCCTGGGCCTGGGCTGTATGGCTCTGCTGCTGGGTGTGCTGGCAGTCAAGGGAATGATTCTGGGAACCAAGTGGCTGTTTCTGAAAATCAAGGGAATGTTCTGAGATAGGAGGCTGGAGCTATGAAACGACTTGTGAAAGTGATGCTGTGCATTGGACTGTGCCTGCTGGTGATTGGCGGTCTTCTCATGGGCTGCGGGATGCTCGCCGGGGCGCATCCGGCCCAGATTGTGAACACGGGTCTCTGGAATGTCGCCATTTCCGGAGACAGAGGGGAGAATGGATGGCAGGCGGATAACAGCTACCATATTCCCGCCAATGCCATTGCCAGCCTGGAAATCAACTGGGTGGACGGGGAGATCACCGTCGAACCCTGGGACGGAGAGGAAATCTGCCTGGAGGAGACCAGCAAAGCGCCCATTACAGAGCGGAATCATCTGGTCTATCGGGTGGATGGCGATACCCTGGAAATTGACTTCTGGGCAGAAAAGTTCGGGTTTTCCTTTGGCGGTCCCGACTTGAAGCCGAAGGACTTGAAAATTCTGGTGCCCCGGGCGCTAGCCGGTGCGCTGGACGAGATTGATGTGGACGTAGTGGCCTCGGATGTTTTTTTGAAGGGGCTGAACGCCAGAGATATTTCTGTGGACTCGGTGAGCGGCAGCCTGAATGGGTCGGAGCTCATTGCAGGACAGATTGAGATGGATACCATGTCGGGCAATCTCAAGTGCAGTTTCCTGAACTGCCCCCATGCGCTGGATATGGACAGCGTTTCCGGCAGTGTGGAGATTTTCCTCCCGGAGGACAGCCGATTCCAGGTATCCATGGACAGCTTATCCGGCAGATACAACTCCGAACTGCCCAGTCAGATGGGAGCAGGTTCTCAATTTGAAATGAACACCGCCAGCGGTGATTTCCTTGTGAAGAAGCACCCGGGCGGTTCCGATTCTCAGCCCGCAGAGGCAGCAGGGGAGACCGAACAGACGGTACAGCCCGCCCAGAACGCCGAAGCCGGAGATATGATTTAATCCAGATAATGCGCCGCCGGATGCACAGCACCCGGCGGTGCATTTGTTTTGTGGAATCATACAAGTTTCAAGATCGGTTTTTGACGAAAATTCCAAAATGAAAAATTATACTCCATGAGGTAGGGAATGACTCTATCTTTTTACAGAATAGTTATGTATAATGGGCACACATCTTAGTGAGATGGAGGACGGCACCAGATCGAAAGCCTCCTCGCAGGTTATGAACGTGTAAAGGAGAATACGCTATGGGTATTATCAAAGCTGCAATTGGCTCTGCCGGCAGCGTAATGGCTGACCAGTGGAAGGAATATTTTTACTGTGATTCACTGCCGGAAACCATGCTGATGGTTCGGGCCGAAAAGCGCAATAAGGGCCGCTCTGTAAACAAGGGAGACAGCAACATTATTACCAATGGCTCTGTCATTTCCGTTGCAGACGGGCAGTGTATGCTGATCGTAGACAACGGCCGCATTGAGGCCTGCTGTGATGTTCCCGGCGAATATATCTATGATACCTCAACAGAACCCACCCTGCTGATGGGAAATCTGAGTGAGAATATCAAAAAGACCTTTGCTGCTATGGTAAGACGTTTCACCTTCGGCGGCGAAACGGCCAGAGATCAGCGGGTCTACTACATCAACACCAAACATCTCCATGGCAATAAGTACGGCACGCCCAGTCCTGTACCCTTCCGGGTCGTGGACCGGAATATCGGTCTGGATTTGGAATCCACCGTCCGCTGCTTCGGTGAGTATACCTATCACATTGAGAACGCCATGCTGTTTTACAAGTTTGTCAGCGGCAATGTGGCGGAGGAATATCCCCGGGATAAGCTGGACAGCGCCCTGAAGGCCGATGTGATTTCCGGCTTACAGCCCGCTTTTGCCAAGATTTCTGCCATGGGCATCCGCTATTCCGAACTGCCTGCCCACACCACCGAGGTGGAACAGGCCCTCAATGAGGTGCTGTCCGCAAAGTGGCTTGAGCTCAGAGGTATGAAGATCGTCTCCTTTAATATTTCCAGCATCCGCCTGCCGGAGGATGTGGAGGAGATGATCCGCAAGCGGCAGATGGACGCCACCCTGCGCTCTGCGGATATGGCAGCTGCTGTCCTTGCCGGTGCACAGGCCGATGCTATGCGGGACGCTGCCAAGAATGAAAATGGCTCTATGATGGGCTTTATGGGTATGGGCATGGCAAATGCCATGGGCGGCTTTAAGAGCAATGAGCTGTTCCAGATGGCCCAGAGCCAGCAGGCAGCGCAGCAGGCTGCTGCTCCTGCTCCCGGCAGCTGGCAGTGCAGCTGCGGCGCAACGGTGTCCGGCAATTTCTGCCCCCAGTGCGGCAGCAAGAAGCCGGAACCCAAGCCTGCGGCAGACAGCTGGACCTGTCCCAACTGCGGCAGGGAAGTCACCGGAAAGTTCTGCCCGGAGTGCGGCAGTAAGAAGCCGGAGGCCAAGCCCGAGGGCTGGACCTGCCCCACCTGCGGACGGGTGAACAAGGGAAAATTCTGCACTGAGTGCGGCAGCAAGAAGCCCGCCGAGGCCCCGCTCTACCGCTGCGATAAGTGCGGCTGGGAGCCTGCGGACCCCCATCATCCGCCGAAGTTCTGCCCGGAGTGCGGAGACCCCTTTGACGAGGGCGACGTCCAGTAATTCACGGGCATACCGTCAAAGTTCAGAAAAATAATCAGCCGGGGGGGGAGCGTACATGAAGCGCTGTAGCGTGTGCGGTGCAGATATTCGGGAAGGGGCCCGATACTGCGACCAGTGCGGCGCTCCCATTCCCGGTGCCTGTGAGGGACCGCCTCGGGATTTTTGGGCAGAGCGGCTGGCAGCCGATACCCAGGACCCGAAGGCGGCCTTTCCGCAGCCGGATCCTGAGGACAAGCCCCGGAGCTTGCCGGATCCGGGCAATCAGACGAAATGCCGCCGGTATTTGCTGCCGGCGGTATTGCTTTTTCTCACTCTGGGGATTGCCTTGGCGGTGTGGCTTCTGAAACCGACAGCGAATGGACAGGATCCGAATTTGGGAACCTATTACGGCGTCCTCTGTGCGCTGGAAGGCACAACCCTGGAAGCAGAAGGGGACTGGGTGGAGCTTCGGGCCAGGGGAAAGGCAAAAATTTCTCTGATGGGCAGTATCCAGAACGGAACCTGGCGGCTGCGGGACGGGGAGCTGACCCTGGACTGCGGCGGACAGCAGCTTACCGGCACCCTGGGGCAAGGGGTTATGCAGCTGCGGGATGCCAAACTCCAATATACCCTGGCAAAGCCCGAAGCGGCGGAGAACCTTTCGACAGCAACAGAAGCCCGGGAAAACTATGATTCCTGGGCCGGGGACTACTACGGCTGGTGGTCCATCTGGACAGATGAGGAACCGGAGGATGACTTCTGGGATGTCTGCGGTCGGATTACGGTGGAGGGCAGCCAGGGCCAGGTAACGCTGTGGGATACCACCTGCCAGCCGGGAGAGCTGCTGTGCCTTGCCGAGGTGGAATTTTTCCCGGGAAGCACCCCAAGAGGCTGCCTGCGGTCCCTGTCCGGCAGGTTCCGGGATCGGGAATTGGAGCCGGGGGACTGGGACTTTGATCCCGGAATCACCATTGTGAAAAATCTGGACGGTGCGGTCATGCTCCTGGGGGACTACCAGCCTAAGGGACAGTGCCTGATTTTCCTGCTGCCCTGGGGCATGGACTGGGAAGCAGTGGAGCAGATGGAGGAAAAGAAAAAACCTTACCTCGATATGCTCCCGGCCCACTATGCGGATTGGTATCTTCCCAAAATCCGGGAGGGAAAAACCATGCCGGATCATTTTCCCAAGCACTTTCTCCGGGAGAAAACCTGGGAATGATCCCGCTCAGCTTTTTGCGGAAATATGCAGAAAAATAATTTGCGCAAATACAAATAAATTCCAGAAAACCAGTATAAAAAGTTGGAATTTTTGCAAAATCCAAAGGGGAGCTTCCAAACGGGTTTCGAACCATTCGCCATGCAGGACCCTGTGAAACAGAAAATTTTTCAAATATTATTGACAAAATCAATTGGAAATGTTAAAATTATAAAATCTCGATTGGAAAGAGTTTTCCAAAGCAAGATACGACCGCCGATTCTATCGGCTAAGGCCATACGGACAGCCGGGTCGAATGCCGAAGACCGCAGGTGCGGTTGGCAACTTCTGTTGCCTTATTGATTGAGTTAAAAGCTCAGTTTTATAAGTTGGTTACTATAAACCAGTGCCGGGTGGCATATGCTTGTGAAATGGTCAATAAGAGTAGTAAAAGTAATCTTTGCTATATAGACTCTGATCCCATTGTGATGTTGGACACCGACCCAAGAGGGTTTTTGCGGTCGTTTGTCCTGATTACGACAGCGCAAGCGGTATGCCATGGGCATACCGCTTTTTTTGTACCTACAGAGGAAACTCTATATTTTGTCATAGAAATGGGAGAGAGAAAATGAAAAAGCTGATTGAACTGAACAATATCTCCAAATCCTTCGACGGGGAAAAAGTCCTGGACGACATCAGTCTCTATATCTGTGAGGATGAGTTTATCACCCTGCTGGGCCCCTCCGGCTGCGGCAAGACAACCACCCTGCGGATGATCGGCGGCTTTGAGCAGCCGGATGAAGGCGATGTGATCTTCGAGGGAAAGCGGATTAACCATGTGCCCGCCAATAAACGCAACGTCAATACGGTTTTTCAGAAGTACGCTCTGTTCCCCCATCTCAATGTGTATGAGAACGTGGCTTTCCCTCTGCGGCAGCGCAAGTGCTCCAAGAAGGAAATCGACGAAAAGGTCCATCAGATGCTGAACATGGTCATGCTGAACGGCTTTGAAAACCGCCGGGTCACCAACCTGTCCGGCGGTCAGCAGCAGCGTGTTGCCATCGCAAGAGCTCTGGTGGGTCATCCCAAGGTCCTGCTGCTGGACGAGCCCCTGGGTGCTCTGGATTTGAAGCTCCGCAAGGATATGCAGGTGGAGCTGAAGAAGATTCAGAAGACCACCGGCATCACCTTCATCTTCGTTACCCACGACCAGGAAGAGGCCCTCAGTATGTCCGATACCATCGTGGTTATGAACGAGGGCAAGATTCAGCAGATTGGCACCCCCACTGATATTTACAACGAGCCCAAGAACGCCTTCGTTGCCGACTTCATCGGTGAAAGCAACATCCTGGACGGCGTGATGCTGGAGGACTACAAGGTCCGCTTTGCAGGCCATGTGTTTGAGTGCCTGGATGCCGGCTTCGGCAAGAACGAGCCGGTGGACGTGGTGGTCCGGCCTGAGGATGTGGACATTGTGCCCGCCGACCAGGCAGAGCTTTACGGCGATGTGACTTCCGTGACCTTCCTGGGCGTCCATTATGAAATCATTGTGGACATTTGCGGTTTTAAGTGGATGATTCAGACCACGGACTTCGTGGCTGAGGGGGAGCGGATTGGCATTAAGCTGGATCCCGATGCCATCCACATTATGAAGAAGTCCAAGTACTCCGGTATGTTCGGTGACTATTCCACCTTCTCCGATGAGATGGATGAGCTGTCCAATGCAGGAGGTGAGGGAGAGGTATGATGAAGAAATCTCCCAAACAGAAGCTGGGCAGAGGAAATGCGGCACTGGCACCCTACTCCCTCTGGGCACTCCTGTTTATCATCGTCCCTATGGCCTTTGTGGCCTATTATGCCTTTACAGACAACAATTTTAACTTCACCACAGAGAATATCACGCGGTTCTTTACCGCGGTGAGCAATGTCCGGAATGAGGACGGCTCCATCAAGGAGGTTCACACCTACCTGCTGATCTTCCGCCGTTCTCTGAAGCTGGCCATCATCTCCACCATTGTGTGTCTGGTAGTGGGCTACCCCCTGGCCTATCGGATTGCCAGGGCCAGTAAGCGCGCCCAGCAGACCATGATGACCCTGATTATGATTCCCATGTGGATGAACTTCCTGATTCGGACCTACGCCTGGATGACCATTCTCCAGGATTCCGGCGTGTTCAACAACCTGATTGCCAAGCTGGGCATGGGCCCGGTCCGCATCATCGGTACGGAGACCGCCGTGATCATCGGCATGGTCTATGACTACCTGCCCTACATGGTGCTGCCCATCTACTCCATTATGGTGAAGATGGACGATAAGCTTATCGAGGCCGCCCGGGACCTGGGCTGCGGCAGCCTGTCCATTCTGCGGCGGGTCATCTTCCCTCTGAGCCTTCCCGGCGTGATTTCCGGCATTACCATGGTTTTGATTCCTTCCATCAGCACCTTCTACATCTCTCAGAAGCTGGGCAATGGCAAGTTCTTCCTCATCGGTGATGCCATCGAAGGTCAGTATGTTGCCAATAACCTGCATTTTGCAGCAGCCATGGCCTTTATTCTCATGGTCATCCTGCTGGTGTTTATGGCGCTGGTCAAGTATTATTCCAGCCGCTACGTGAACGGAGGTGACGCAAAGTGAAAAAAGTAATTTCCAATATTCTCACCGCGCTGGTGTATATTTTCCTCTTTGCGCCCATTGTAATTCTGCTGATTTTCTCTTTCAACGAATCCAAGAGCCTGTCGGTGTTCTCTAACTTTTCCTTCCGGTGGTACCGGGAGCTACTGAAGGACCGGCACACTCTGGAGGCGGTCCGCAATACGCTGCTTCTGGCAGCCAGCGCCACGGTGATTTCCACCATTATGGGCACCGCCGCCGCCTGGGGCATTGACCGCCTGCGCTCCCGCTGGTATCGGGGCTTTATGAATACCGTGACCGATATTCCCATGACCAACCCCGACATTATCACCGGTATTTCTCTGATGCTGATGTTCGTGTTTGTGGGCCGGATTTTCGGTGCCAGAAACAGTTTGAACTTCTGGACTATGCTCATCGCCCATGTCACCTTCTGTCTGCCCTATGTGATTTTGCAGGTGCTGCCAAAGCTCCAGCAGATAGACAAGGCGCTGCCGGAAGCGGCAATGGACCTGGGCTGTACCCAGGTGGGTGCCTTCTTTAAGGTAGAGCTGCCGGAAATGATGCCCGGTATTGTCACCGGTGCCATTATGGCCTTTACCATCTCCATGGATGACTTCGTCATCAGCTACTTTACCTCCGGCACCGGCTTTGAGACCCTGCCCATTCGAATTTACAGCATGACCAAGAAAACCGTTACCCCGAAGATGTATGCCCTGGCGACCATCATCTTCTTTGTCACCCTGAGCCTGCTGCTGATCAACAACTTCATTGACGATAAGAGCACCCGGAAGGGCGGCAAGAAAGCCAAGAAAGCTAAGAAAGCTAAGAAAGACTAATATTTTTGAGGAGACTGAGAATGAAAAAGTTTACTGCACTTGTAATTGTGCTCACCATGGCTCTGGGCCTGGTCCTGTCCGGCTGCGGCAGCTCCGACAAGCTGGTTCTCAACGTATACAACTGGGGCGAGTATATCTCCGACGGCAGCGACGACAGCCTGGATACCATCAAGGCGTTTGAGGAGTGGTATGAGCAGGAGTACGGCACCCCGATCACCGTGAACTATACTACCTACGCTTCCAACGAGGATATGTACAACAAGCTTTCCAGCGGCGCTGTGAGCTACGATGTGATTATCCCCTCTGACTACATGATCGCCCGGATGGCAGAGGAAGGGATGCTCCAGCCTCTGAACTTCGACAACATCCCCAACTATCAGTATATCGATGATTCCTTCAAGGGCCTCTACTACGATGCAGAGGACAAGTATACCGTGCCCTATACCTACGGCGTTGTGGGTATCATCTATGATGCCAACGTGGTGGACGAAGCCGATGTGGGCGGCTGGGACCTCATGTGGAATGAGAAGTACGCAGACAGCATCCTTCAGTACAACAACTCCCGGGATGCTTTCGGCACCGCCATGTACAAGCTGGGCATTGATGTGAACACCACGGACATGGACCAGTGGCAGCGGGCCTGCGATGAGCTGATCGCCCAGCGTCCCCTGGTGAAGAGCTATGTCATGGACGAAATCTACAACATGATGGAGTCCGGTGAGGCTGCTGTCTCCTCCTACTACGCAGGTGACTACTTCACCATGCAGGAGGCCCAGGCCGACCATGTAGACCTCAAGTTCTACTATCCCGAGCCCACCAACTTCTTCATCGATGCCATGTGTATTCCCACCTGCGCACAGAACAAGGAGCTGGCAGAAATCTTCATCAACTTTATGCTGTCTGAGGAAGCTGCCATCGCTAACGCAGAGTATATCAACTACGCAAGCCCCAACAAGATTGTCTACGAGAATGAGGCCTACATCGAGGACATGGGCCCCGAGGCCATGGAAATCCTCTACCCCGAGCTGGGCAACTTCTCTGAGCTCTACAACAAGTACGCCTATCGGAGCCTGGATGTCCAGATGCTGGACCATCTGAACACCCTCTGGGAAACCATCAAGATTAACTGATAGACAACAGTCTGAATCACCGCCGCAGTTTCTGCGGCGGTGATTTGAGACTGTCGAAAAGCCCCTTTGGGGCTTTCCGACAAACTTTTGCAGCCTGACCCGCGCATAATTTGTCCGTCTATGACGGCCAAATTTCACACTCTCAGGCTGATATGTATTTTCCTCGAGGTACACGCCCCCGCGGAAAATGATTTAGATTTTATTTGCCGCAGAAGCGGCAAACTTCTAGCAGCTGTTAGCGGTATTACCGCTTTACAGCTGCTTTATGCCATTAGGGTGCTGCGAGGCTTTTTTGACACGCTGGATCACCGCCGCAGTTTCTGCGGCGGTGATTTTTTGCTCTTTCTCTTTCCTGTGGACTGTGTTATACTGAAAAGAAAAAGCCACAAGGAGACGCTATGGACAATCAGACACCTCACAAGCGCCGGATTCATTATTCCGGCACCCATCCCAAGCGGTTTGAAGAAAAATATAAGGAACTGAATCCTGAAAAGTACGCCCAGGAGGTGGAGCACGTAAAGAGCCGGGGAGCTACACCGGCGGGGATGCACATCTCTATTATGGTGGAGGAGATTCTGGACTTTTTGCAAATCCAGCCGGGCCAGGTGGGATTGGATGCCACTCTGGGCTATGGCGGTCACACCGGGCATATGCTGGAAAAGCTGCAAGGCCGGGGCCATATTTACGCCCTGGATGTGGACCCCATCGAGTCCGCAAAGACCAAAAAGCGGCTGGAGGACCGGGGCTTTGGCCCGGAGATTCTGACAGTCTGCCTGGAAAACTTCGCAAACATCGATAAAATCGCCCAGCAGGCGGGACGGAAGTTCGACTTTGTCCTTGCGGACCTGGGTGTGTCCTCTATGCAGATCGACAACCCGGAACGGGGCTTTTCCTACAAGGTGGACGGCCCTCTGGATTTGCGGCTGAACCCGGAGACGGGCACCAGCGCCGCCCAGCGGATTCTGGAAGTGACGCCGGAGGAATTTGAGGGGATGCTCATTGAAAACTCCGACGAGCCTTACGCCCACGAAATCACCCAGGCGGTAATGCGCTGCCGGGACCAGGGAAAGCCCATTGAGACCACTACCCAGCTGCGGCTGCTGATTGAAGAGGCACTGTCCTTCCTGCCCCAGAAGGAGCGGAAGCAGGAGATCAAGAAGTCCTGTCAGCGGACCTTCCAGGCTCTGCGCATTGATATCAACTGTGAGTTTGAAGTGCTGTACGATTTCCTGGAAAAGCTTCCCCAGGTGCTGGCACCCAATGGCCGGGCCGCCATTCTCACCTTCCACTCCGGTGAGGACCGGATGGTAAAGCAGGCCTTTAAGCGGTTCCAGAAGGAAGGCATCTACAGCGATGTTGCCCGGGATGTGATTCGTCCCAGCAGTGAGGAGTGCTTCCGCAACAGCCGGGCCAAGTCCACCAAAATGCGCTGGGCCATCCGCTCGGACATGGAGTTGTAATCCGAATCGATGATTTTCCAAATTTTGCGGAATGGATAGCAGAACAGCGCCGGCAGTTGTTGTGACTGCCGGCGCTGTTTGCATTTGGAAAACTGGCCCGGCGAAATCACCGGCGTTCCCGGCTTGGAAGGATAGGGACACAAAGAACACCGGATTTCTCACAAAGGCATCAACCAGCTGTGAATAAAAAAGTCGGACAGGCCAATGACCTGTCCGACTTTTTAGGCAATCATAGATTTAGGAGATTTAAAAATCGGGGGATTTTGAAAAATTACAGCATGCTGAGGATCTGAGCCTTGGGACGGGCACCCACGGCCTGATTTACGATCTTGCCGTCCTTCACCACCATCAGGGTGGGGATGCTGACAATCTGGAAAGTGGAAGCCAGCTCGGGCTGCTCATCGATGTTTACCTTGCAGACCTTAATGTCGGAACGCTCAGCGGCGATTTCTTCCAGAATGGGGCTGACCATCCGGCAGGGTCCACACCAGGTAGCCCAGAAATCCAGAAGGACGGGCTGGGTGCTTTCCATAACTTCGTGCTTAAAATTGGTGTTATCCACATGAACAATAGACATTTGAATGTCCTCCTTGCTTTACTTTATGGCTTTATTATACGCATTTTTTGGAGAACTTCCGTGATATTGTCACTTTGGGGAATTTTTCCTCAGGGCACGGCGTCGAAATGGATCACCAGGGGATAGGCCTTGCCCTGCTGGGCCAGGGCCTCATAGATGCTGAGCTTGATATCCTCCGGGGAACGGTCCAGACTGTAGGGGACTGCCAGGTCAAAGACCAGCTTTGTCCGCTCTGCGCCCCGCACCATGCGGAAATCGTGCATGGAAAGCCGGGGGTCCAGCTGCTGGATCGCGGAATTCACCAGGGCACGCATGGTGTTCCACTCCGGGTCGTCGGTGACTACCGGGTCGTAGTGGATGACCAGGTGGACGTTGAGCTGGTTGAGGGCATCCGATTCAATGTCATCGATGATGTCGTGACAGCTCAGGGGATCTTCCTGGGCACTGAGTTCTGCATGGAGGGAGGCAAAGCACTGTCCCGGGCCATAGTCGTGGACCAGGAGATCGTGGACACCCAGAATTTTTTCGTGAGACAGCACCAGGGTTTGAAGCTTCTTTATCAGCATGGGGTCCGCCCGCTTGCCAAGCAAGGGGGATATGGTGTCCATGGTCATACGGACACCGCTGTAGATAATCAGGCCTGCCATACACAGACCCACAATGCCGTCAATCTGGATGCCCCAATAGCGACCGATGAGGCAGCTGATCAGTACGGCAGAGGTGGAGAGAAAGTCGTTGCGGCTGTCCAGGGAGGCGGCTTCGAGAACCGTGGAATGGATTCGCTTGTCCAGACTGCCAAAGAATCGGCACAGCCACAGCTTTAACAGAAGGGAGCCCAGGAGAATTCCAAAGGTCAAGGCCGTAAATACTGGCGGGGCGGGATGGAGAATCTTTGCAATCGAGGATTTTGCCAGCTCAAAGCCCACCAGTAAAATCAGGTAAGCCACGGCAAGCCCTGAGAGATATTCATACCGCGCGTGACCGTAGGGGTGGTCCAGGTCGGCGGGCCGCTGGGCCAGATGGAAGCCCAAAAGGGTGATGATGGAGCTGCCCGCGTCCGAGAGGTTGTTCACGGCATCTGCCAAAATGGAGATGGACCCCGCCAGAAAGCCGGTGATTCCCTTGACAGCGAACAGCAGAAGATTACAGAAGATGCCCACAATACCGGCAAGCCTGCCAACCGCGGCTCGATAGGCCGGGTCCTGGGAATCGGTATTCTTTTGGATAAACAGTTTTAGAAGGAAATTGGTCATAGAATACCTCCTAACGCAGGATGTGCGCTGGATGATGGTGGAAATTCGTGAGAATCTGTTCCCTTATTCTAACAGCCTGCGGCGGATTCGTCAACGCGAAAGGGGGGAAGCACTTTACAGAATCCGGGAAATCCGCTATGATAGGCGGAGAAATGGAAAGCCCCGGTATGGCCCGGAGGCAGGAAAGCAGGTGCTGGGATGAAAAAAATTCTGCCGCTTCTTTTGGCGGTTTTTCTTTTGGCTGGATGTGCGTCCCCGGGGGTACAGGGCAAGCCCTATCAGTATGTGGACTATACCCTGTTTGATACGGTGACCACGGTGCTGGGCTATGGGGAATCTCAGGAAGACTTTGAAAAGCAGGCGAAGGCCCTCTGCGATTCCCTTGGGGAATATCACCGCCTGTTTGACATTTACAACGACTATGAGGAGCTTGTGAATCTCAAAACCGTCAACGACCGGGCGGGGGTGGAGCCTGTGGCGGTGGACGAACGGCTTTTGGCGCTGCTGCAGGACTGCAAGGATGATTATGCCCTGACCGGGGGACGGGTGAATGTGGCCATGGGCAGTGTGCTGCGTCTGTGGCATGAGTCCAGGACCCAGGCCCTGGACCACCCGGAATCGGCGGCGCTGCCCAGTCGGGAAGCCCTGGAAGAAGCCGCCAAACACTGCGATATGGACAATCTGATTCTGGATACGGAGCAGGGAACCGTGTTCCTGGCGGACCCACAGATGCGTTTGGATGTGGGGGCCGTGGCGAAGGGCTGGTCTGTGGAGCGGGTCTGCCGGGAGGCTCCGGCGGGGATGCTGGTCAGTGTGGGCGGCAATGTCTGCGCCACCGGGCCGAAGCCTGGGAATCAGCCCTGGGTGGTGGGGGTCCAGTCACCGGATGGGGAAGGGTATCTCCTTACGGTGGACCTGAACCGGGGCAACGCCGTCACCAGCGGAGACTATCAGCGGTTCTTCACCGTGGCGGGGAAAACCTACCACCATATCATCGACCCGGACACTCTGGAGCCCGGCGGCTGCTGGCGCAGTGTCACCATTCTGTGTGAGGATTCCGGCCTGGCAGACTGCCTTTCCACGGCCCTGTTTCTCCTGCCCCAGGATGCAGGACAGGCCCTGCTGGACAAAACCGGGGCAGAGGCAATGTGGCTGGACCGGGACGGAAATAGGTTCTACAGCCCGGGCTTTGAAGCACGGATTCATTCAAATTCCTGAAAAATCGAAGAAAGCCGTGGGTAGTGCAATCTGCATCGCCCACGGCTTTTGGTGTCTGCGGAAAAGGCTTTCCTACGTTATGGGTGATATTGGACAATTTTACAAACGGTAAGAAAAACACCCAGGATTTTACTCCTGGGTGCTGCGTTGCTTCTTCACTTGTCGGTGTCATACGGCTTTTTGGTTTGACGGTACCATGTCCCAAATGCAAGTGCAAAGACCATAGGAACAACGGCATATCCAGCACTTACAGTACCATGATTGATTAACACATAAGTACTGCCGAAAAATGTTGCAGCAATGAAAATAATGGTAAGTACCAATAGAATTTTCTCTTTCATGGAAATCACTCCTTCTGTACCGCTACAATACAATGTTTCTGATATTGACAGAATAACACACGCGCACGAACAATTCAAGATTGTCTGCTCCTAGCCGCAAAAAACTGTGGGAAAGCCAAACAAGGGGCTTTCCCACAGTCTGAGAAGGTTAGAAATGTTCCGCCAGATATTCTTCGGCGTAGTGGGAAGCCACGGCACCGTCCGCTACCGCGGTGACCACCTGGCGCAGTGCCTTGGCCCGAATATCACCCACGGCAAAGACACCGGGGATTTCGGTGCGGGTGGACTCGTCGGCAGGAATGTACCCGGCGGGGTCCAGCGCAATCTGCCCCTTCACCAGCTCGGTGGCGGGGGAGCGGCCCACACTGACAAACAGACCGTCACAGGCAATGGTGGTCTCTTCGCCGGTATTGACATTCTTCACCACAATGCCGGTGAGCTTTTCGTTGTGGAGCAGCTGAGAGACCGTGCTGTTCCAGACGAATTCCACATTCTCCGCCTTCATCAGGGGGGCGTGGTAAATCTTGGTGGCCCGCAGGGTATCCCGGCGATGGACCAGAATCACCTTCTTTGCCACACGGGAGAGCAGCATGGCATCTGCGGCGGCGGTGTTTCCGCCGCCCACCACTACAACGGTCTTTCCCTTGTAGAACATCCCGTCACAGGCGGCGCAGTAGGCAACGCCCCGGCCCAACAGTGCCTCTTCCTCAGCAACCCCCAGGGTTCTGGGGGAAGCGCCGGTGGACAGCACCAGGATCCGGCCCAGGAAGGTGCCTTCACTGGTTTCGGCCTTTTTAATCTCCCCGGAAAGGTCCAGGGAATAGACCTCGGCATATTCGGTTTTGGCGCCGAATCGCTGGGCGCCGGCCTGCATTTTTTCACCCAGGGTGAAGCCGTCTATCCCGTCTTCAAAGCCGGGGTAGTTATCAATCTGGGCGGTGAGAGCCATTTGTCCGCCGGCGGACAGCTTTTCCAGAACCAGAACGTCCAGTCCTGCCCGGGCGGCATAGAGGGCGGCGGTATATCCGCCGGGTCCTCCGCCAATAATCAACATATCATAGATATGCTCCATTCCAATTGCCTCCTTACTTCTTGAGGGTTTCCAGGATGAATGCTTCCAGCTTTGCCTTGGAGTCCGGGGCCACAATGGAGCCCAGGGCCTTGCCGCTGCGGTAGATCACCATGGTAGGGACCAGCTCAATCCGCTCTGCTTCCGTGAGGGCGGGTTCGTCATCAATATTCACCTGACCGAAGATCAGCTCCTCACCGTACTGGGCGTCCATCTGGGCAAGCGCGGGGGCAATCCGACGGCAGTAGGTGCACCAGGGAGCCGAGAATTCCACCAGCACGGGCTTTTCATTCTGGGCAAGTGCGTTTCTAAAAAGTTCGGTATTCATAGTAATCATGGTTCATTACCCCTTTTCTGTTTTGTTGGCCTTAGTATACCCTGGATTTTCGCTTCATTCCGTGACGTCATCACAAAAACGAAGAAGTGCAGAAAAGGGAAGCCCCGGGGCTTTCAGTGCCTGTTAAAAAAGGCAGCACCCATTTCGGATGCTGCCGATTCTGTGATTACTGTTCAGAGAACTGGTCCTTGCCAACACCGCACAGAGGACATTCAAAATCCTCGGGCAGGTCCTGGAACTTGGTGCCGGGAGCGATACCGCCTTCGGGGTAGCCCTCTTCCTCATTATAAATCCAACCGCATACGTCGCAGACATAAGTCATGATAAAGAACCTCCTATGATTGATAATTGTGAGGAACGTATCCTCTTACGGTCATTATAATGGGGGAAAGCCTCACTGTCAAAGGCTTTCTTGACATTTCCTACAAATGACTTTATACTAAAAACAGAATGTGTCTATAGGAGGATTTGCAATGTCACTTGCAGAGAATTTCCCCATTTGGGACAAGCTGACAAAAGAACAGCAGGACCGGATTTCCCAGGTCACGACGCTCAATAAGATTAAGAAGGGGACAGTGATTCATAACGGCAGTATGGACTGCCTGGGGATGCTGCTGATTCGTTCCGGTCAGCTGCGGGCCTACATCCTCTCGGAAGAGGGACGGGAAATCACCATTTATCGTCTCTTTGAGCATGATGTGTGTCTGCTGACCGCCTCTTGCGTTATGCCGAATATCCAGTTTGAAATTATTATCGAGGCAGAGAAGGACAGCGAGGTCTGGGTCATTCCCGCCTGCCTGTATAAAAATCTCATGGAGGAGTCCTTACCCCTGTCGAACTACTCCAATGACCTCATCAGCAGCCATTTTTCTGATTTGATGTTCCTGATGGAGCAGATTATGTGGAAGAGCTTCGACAAGCGGCTGGCGGCATTTCTGCTGGAGGAAAGCCGGCTGGATGAAACCAATAACCTGAAAATTACCCATGAGAAAATCGCAAACCACATGGGAACCGCCCGGGAGGTCGTGACCCGGATGCTCCGATATTTCCAGAACGAGGGCATGGTAAAGCTTACCCGCGGTGCAGTGGAAATTACGGATCCCAAGGCCATGGAGTGTCTGGCAGAGAGCTAAGCACAGCTGGATGTTGGAAATTTCGGCGTTTTTCAAGGATATTGCCTGCTTGGAATATGGTAAATATTTATCGATAAATATTTAGCGGTATGGTGACAAAATCACAGTACTTTTCAGGCAGATACAATATAATAAGGCCATAGAGAGCGGCAAGCCGCTTGAGGCTATCATAGATTAAGGAGATCAGCTATGACGATTACAAATGATATTCAGTATGTCGGTGTCAACGACCATCAGGTAGATCTGTTCGAGGGACAGTATGTTGTCCCCAACGGAATGTCCTATAATTCCTATGTGATTCTGGACGACAAGATTGCAGTTATGGATACTGTGGATCAGAACTTCACCCACCAGTGGCTGGATAACCTGCAGCGGGTTCTGGGCAGCCGGAAGCCCGACTACCTGGTTGTGCAGCACATGGAGCCTGACCACGCAGCCAACATCGCCAACTTCCTGAAGGTCTACCCCGAGGCAACCGTGGTTTCCTCTGTGAAGGCATTCGGTATGATGAAGCAGTTCTTCGGCAGCAGCTACGACGACCGCCGGATTGTGGTCGGCGAGGGCGACACCCTGGAGCTGGGCCGTCACACTCTGACCTTCGTTACCGCTCCCATGGTCCACTGGCCTGAGGTTCTGGTGACCTATGATTCCCTGGATAAGGTTCTCTTCTCCGCTGACGGCTTCGGCAAGTTCGGCGCTCTCGATGTAGAGGAAGCTTGGGACGATGAGGCCCGCCGCTACTATATCGGCATTGTGGGCAAGTACGGCGCACAGGTTCAGGCTCTGCTCAAGAAGGCAGCTACCCTGGATATCCAGACCATCTGCCCCCTCCACGGTCCTGTCCTCACCGAGAACCTGGGCCACTACCTGCACCTGTATGATCTGTGGTCTTCTTACACCCCCGAGAAGGAGGGCATCGTCGTTGCCTACACCTCCGTCTACGGTCACACCAAGGCTGCTGTAGAGCTGCTGGCTGAGAAGCTCAAGAACAAGGGCTGCCCCAACGTTCTGGTCTATGACCTGGCTCGGGATGATATGTCTCAGGCAGTTTCCGATGCCTTCTGCTACAACAAGCTGGTCCTGGCTACCACCACCTACAACGCAGATGTGTACCCCTTCATGAAGGAGTTTATCCATCACCTCACCGAGCGCAGCTACAAGAACCGTACGGTTGCTCTGATGGAAAACGGCTCCTGGGCACCTCTTGCTGCTAAGGTTATGAAGGAGATGCTGGCATCTTCCAAGAACCTGACCTTCACCGACACCACCGTTCGGATTCTCTCCGCCCTCAGCGATGAGAGCCGGGAGCAGATTGAGGCGATGGCAAACGAGCTGTGCGTAGAGTACCTGGCTCAGCACGATGAGACCGCCAACAAGAACGACCTCACCGCTCTGTTCAACATCGGCTACGGCCTGTACGTGGTGACCAGCAACGACGGCAACAAGGATAACGGCCTGATTGTCAACACTGTGGTCCAGGTGACCAACACCCCCAACCGGGTGGCTGTGGTCATCAACAAGGAGAACTACTCCCACCACGTGATCCAGCAGACCGGCGTGATGAACGTCAACTGCCTGGATACCACCGCTCCCTTCTCCGTGTTCCAGCGCTTCGGCTTCCAGAGCGGTCGTACCGCCGATAAGTTCGAGGGTATGGAGACCCTGCGTTCCGACAACGGCCTGGTGTTCCTGCCCAAGTATGTGAACTCCTTCATGTCCCTGAAGGTAGAGCAGTACGTGGATATGGGTACCCACGGCATGTTCATCTGCTCTGTCACGGAAGCAAGAGTCATGAACAAGAACGAAACCATGACCTACAACTTCTACCAGGCAAACGTCAAGCCTAAGCCCCAGACCGAGGGCAAGAAGGGCTTCGTCTGCAAGGTTTGCGGTTGGATTTATGAGGGCGACGAGCTGCCCGCAGACATTGTCTGCCCCCTGTGCAAGCACGGCGCAGCGGATTTTGAGCCCATTGCCTGATCTCCTTTAGAAACAGAATTCCCCGGCTCACGCTGAACAGCCCCAGTTTGTACTGTCCGTACAAACTGGGGCTGTTCAGCGTGAGCCGGGGAATGTTTATAGCCCTAACTCTGAAAATCCTGAAATATTGCGCTTTCCTGCGGATTTTTGATTGGATGATGAATTTCGTGGGCTGTAAAATTCTCAGAATTCCATGAGCAAACGTGGAATTACGGAAATTTAATGAATATTTAAGGGGGTGCATAGTTGATTTTTAAGGCTGGCTTGTCTATTATGATAGTAGCAATATCCGTATGATTTGGAGGACTAGATTATGAAAGCTAGAAAATGGATTACCCTGGCACTGGCAGGCTGTATTTCTCTGTCTCTGGCCGCCTGCGGCGGCGGCCCGGCTGTATACGTTCAGTCTGTATCCCAGCTCATGGGCTACGGCGGCATTGCGCCGGGAGACCGGTTCGGCGGTATGGTTGTATCGGAGCACGTAGCAGAGATTCGCAAGGACGGCGACAGAACCATTGCTGAACTTCTGGTCCAGGAGGGCGACGACGTGAAGGAGGGAGATCCTCTCTTCTCCTACGACACCGAGGAATTGCAGCTGACCCTGGACAAGCAGCGCCTGGAACTGGAGCAGATGCAGTCTTCCATTGAGAATTTTAAAGAACAGCTGGAACAGCTGGAAAAGGAGCGTAAGCGCGTAGGCGGTACCGCAAAGCTCCAGTACACCGTTCAGATTCAGACCACCGAGGTGGAACTCAAGGAGACTGAGCTGAAGATCAAGACCAAAGAGGCTGAGGTAAAGAAGTCTGAGGACATTCTGGAAAACGCCACAGTCACCGCCCCGGTTACCGGACGTGTTCAGGCCATCAATGAAAGCGGCAGCGGCAGCTCCGGTATGCCTCAGGGTGAAAACGGTGAGCCCGCTCCCTACATCACCATTCAGAAGTCCGGCGCTTACCGCATTAAGGGTATTCTGGGTGAGCTCCAGCGCGGCGGCATTACCGAGGGCAGCAAGATTAAGATTCTGTCCCGTACGGACCCCAGCAAGACCTGGACCGGAACCGTATCCCTGGTAGACTACGAAAACCCTGTGAAGGATGACGGTCGGGGCTATGGCGTGGTGATGATGGGAGAACCCGGCGGAGACGAAATGACCGCAGCCAGCCGGTATCCCTTCTATGTCAAGCTGGACAGCACCGAGGGCCTGCTCATGGGTGAGCACGTCTACATGGAGCTGGACTCCGGCGAGGGCAGCAGCTTTGCGGTAGCAGTGGACGGTTCCTTCCTGGTAATGGAAGAGGACGGCAGTGCCTACGTGTGGGCAGAAAATAACCACAACAAGCTGGAAAAGCGCAAGGTCACTCTGGGTGCGTACAATGAGATGATGAACACCTATGAAGTCACCGAGGGCCTCACCGCAGAGGACTACATTGCATTCCCTGACCCCAACGTATGCAAAGAGGGTGTCCGCACCAGCCATGAGCCTGTGGCGGAGCCCACCGGCGATGCCCCGGATGCAATGCCCGAGGGCGATATGGGCAACATGGGCGATATGGGGGATATGGAAATGATTCCCGAGGGCGATATGGGGGAGATGCTTCCTGAGGGCGGCGCAGAGATGCCCGCAGAAGGGGAGATGATGCCCGAGCCCGAGCTGGAGACCGAGGCACCTGCTGAGGTCCCTGTGGAGACCGCTGCTGAGACTACGGAAGGCGGTGAATGATTTGCCTATCCTGAAACTCACAGATATTTGCAAGGACTATATTCAGGGCAAAGAGCCTGTTCACGTCCTGAAAAATATCAACTTAACCGTAGAAAAAGGGGACTACCTGGCGATTATGGGCCCTTCCGGCTCCGGCAAGACCACCCTTATGAACATGATCGGCTGTCTGGATGTACCGACCACCGGCACCTATGAGCTGGACGGCAAGAACCTCAAGGACTATTCCGATGACGATCTTGCCGAGGTGCGCAACAAGTATATCGGCTTTGTGTTCCAGAACTTCTATCTGATGCCTAAGATGGAGGCCGTTGACAATGTGGCACTGCCTCTGCTTTATGCGGATGTTCCCCTCAAGGAACGCCGGGCACGGGCAGAAGAGGCCTTGAAGGCCGTGGGCCTGGGAGAGCGAATCCACTTCCTGCCCAGCCAGCTTTCCGGCGGACAGTGCCAGAGAGTGGCCATTGCCCGGGCCATGGTGACAAAGCCTGCCCTTCTGCTGGCAGATGAGCCTACCGGCGCTCTGGACACCAAGGCAGGCAATCAGATTATGGAAATTTTCCGCAAGCTCAGTGACGAGGGCATGACCATTATCATGATTACCCATGAGCCTGCCATTGCAGAGTGTGCAGACAAGACCTACCACATCCTGGATGGTGAGCTGCGCACCCAGCCCGATGGTCCCAAGGTGGGAGGTGACCACAATGGTTAAACTGGACAAGAAGAAAAAGAAGATTCTGATTTCTGCAACCGCAGTGGTCCTTGCCGCAGCCATTGGCGGCGGCATCTGGTTTGGGGTCGGCCGCAAGGGCGGCGAGCCCGTCTATGTGTTTGAATTCAGCAATATCGGCATGACAGAATTCTGGGGCGACAACCAGGAGAGCCATGGCCCTGTGACAACCGATAAGATTCAGACGGTTTTCCTCTCTGAGACCCAAAAGGTCACAGGGATTCCGGTAAAAGAGGGACAGGATGTGAAAAAAGGCGACCTGCTGATGTCTTTTGATACCACCCTTTCTACCCTGGAGCTGGAAAAGAAGCGTCTGGAAGTGGAAAAGCTCAAATTACAGCTGGAAGACGAGAAAAGATCTCTGGCACGGATCAACAGCATGAAGCCGATGGAAGTGCCGCCTCCCGCTCCCGAACCCGACCCGGATTCCGGCAGCGATATGGGTATCCCTCTGGATGGAGATTACCGAATTTCCGGCCAGCGGGCTTATGACGGCAGCAGCGTGGAAACGGCAATGATTCTCTGGATCAGCGGCGGCCGCTATATTGACAGTGATATCATTGATGAAATTCTGATGCGTTCCGCTGAGCTTCGGAGCCTCAACGCCCAGGCTGCAATTTCCAGCCCCTCGGCACCGAGAGCGGCAGCTGAAGAAACGGCTGCGCCGGAAGTGGAGCCT
>JAHHRT010000150.1 GCA_020025615.1 Oscillospiraceae bacterium
GAATAGCATGGCAGTGATGAGGAAGAGTACCGTCGGGAAGGTCCAAAGAGAGCCTGTGGCTGGTGAAAACAGGCGGCGGAACCGGCGCGGAAAATCACCTCGGAGCCTCCGGCTGAACGGGTTTCTCAGTAAGCCAGGACGGGCGCTCCCGTTACAGAGCAGCTTGAGCGGCATTTTCTTCGGGAAATGCAAAAAGAGTGGTACCGCAGAGGATTTTATGGCCTTTGTCTCTTTTTTGGAGACAAAGGCTTTTTTTCATTCAAAAATACGTTATGAAATTGTTTCTGGAGGCAATTATGGAATACAAAAATACACTGAACATGGGAAAATCCGGTTTCCCCATGCGTGCAAACCTCCCCAACCGGGAGCCTGCCATGCTGGAAAACTGGGAGAAGATGGATCTCTACAACGAGATGCTCAAGAAGAACGAGGGAAAGCCCCGTTTTGCCCTGCATGACGGCCCTCCTTTCTCCAACGGCAACCTGCACATGGGCCACGCCCTGAATAAGTCCATCAAGGACTTCATTCTCCGCTCCTACGCCATGCGCGGCTACTACACCCCCTACGTCCCCGGCTGGGACAACCACGGCATGCCCATTGAGTCTGCCATCATCAAGAAGAACAAGCTCAACCGCAAGGCCATGTCCATTCCCGAATTCCGCTCCGCCTGCCACGACTTCGCCCAGCACTATATCGACGTGCAGCGCGAGGGCTTCAAGCGCATCGGTGTGGTCGGTGACTGGGACCACCCCTATGTGACCATGGACCCCGGCTTCGAAGCCGAGGAAGTGAAGGTCTTCGGTGAAATGTTCAAGAAGGGCTACATCTACAAGGGCCTGAAGCCCGTGTACTGGTGCCCCAAGGACGAGACCGCTCTGGCCGAAGCTGAAATCGAGTACCAGGACGATCCCTGTACCACTGTTTACGTCAAGTTCGCCATGCACGACGACCAGGGCAAGCTGAGCCACCTGGACAAGAGCAAGCTGAACTTCGTCATTTGGACCACCACCATCTGGACCCTGCCCGGCAACCTGGCCATTGCCCTGCATCCTCGTGATTCCTACGCCATCGTCAAGGCAGAAAACGGCGAGATGTATATTATGGCCGAGGCTCTGACCGAGAAGGTCATGAACATTGCCGGCCTGTCCTATGAGATCATCGAGACCCATCCCGGCGCATTCTTCGAGAATATGCTGGCCGATCATCCCTTCCTGCCCAAGACTTCCCGTCTGGTGCTGGCCGAGTACGTCACCATGGACTCCGGTACAGGCTGTGTCCACACGGCTCCCGGCTTTGGTGCTGACGACTATCAGACCTGCCTGCGCTACGGCATGGATATGGTCGTGCCTGTGGACGACCGCGGCCGTCACACCGACTACGCCGGCAAGTACGCCGGTCTCAAGACCGACGAATCCAACCCCATCATCCTGGCTGACCTGGCCGAAAGCGGCCGTCTGCTGGCCAAGGAAGAGATCGTCCACTCCTACCCCCACTGCTGGCGCTGCAAGGGCCCCATCATCTTCCGTGCAACCCCTCAGTGGTTCTGCTCCGTCGATGCCTTCAAGGACGAAGCCGTTGCCGCCTGCGACGATGTGCGCTGGGTTCCCGGCTGGGGCAAGGACCGCATGATCTCCATGATCCGCGAGCGCGCCGACTGGTGCATCTCCCGTCAGCGCCGCTGGGGTCTGCCCATCCCCGTGTTCTACTGCAAGGAATGCGGCAAGCCCGTCTGCGATGACCGCACCATCGAAGCCGTCTCCAAGCTCTTTGCAGAGCACGGCTCCAACGCCTGGTATGAGCTGGAAGCAGAGGAAATCCTGCCGAAGGATTATGTCTGCCCCCACTGCGGTCAGAACCACGGCTTCACCAAGGAAGAAGATACCCTGGACGGCTGGTTCGACTCCGGTTCCACCCATGTAGCTTCCATGAAGCGCACCCAGGGCTTCTGGCCTGCTGATATGTACCTGGAGGGCCTCGACCAGTATCGCGGCTGGTTCCAGTCCTCTCTGCTGACCGCTGTGGGTGCTCTGGGCAAGGGCGCTCCCTTCAAGCAGTGCGTCACCCACGGCTGGACCGTGGACGGCCAGGGCAAGGCCATGCACAAGTCCCTGGGCAACGGCGTGGACCCCGCCGACATCTTCAAGAAGTACGGCGCCGATATGCTGAGACTGTGGGCCGCTTCCGCTGACTACCATGTGGACGTCCGCTGCTCCGATAACATCTTCAAGCAGCTGAGCCAGAACTACCTGAAGTTCCGCAACACCGCCAAGTACTGCCTGGACAACCTGACCGACTTCGACCCCAACAATCTGGTGGCTCCCGAAGACATGATGGAGCTGGACCGCTGGGCTATGACCGAGCTGAACAATCTGGTGGAAAAGTGCTTTGCCGCCTATGATAACTATGAATTCCATGTGGTCACCCACGCTGTCAACGACTTCTGCGTGGTGCAGCTGTCCTCCCTCTATCTGGACATCATCAAGGACCGCCTGTACTGCGAGGAGAAGGACAGCCTGGCCCGCCGCAGCGCACAGACCGCCATGTACCTGATTCTGGATACCATGACCAAGCTCTTTGCTCCCATCCTGGCCTTCACCTGCGATGAGATCTGGCTGGCCATGCCCCATCGTGAGGGTGACGACACCCGCAACGTCCTGCTGAACCAGATGAACCAGCCCTTCACCGCATACAACCTGTCTCAGGTGCAGATGATTCGCTGGGGCGTGCTCATGCAGCTGCGTACCGGCGTCAATGCCGCACTGGAAACTGCCCGTGCAGACAAGAAGATCGGTAAGTCCCTGGAAGCTCATGTGACCCTGGTCACCGATAAGCCCGTGGCAGAGAGCAACCTGGAAGAGACCCGCAAGGCCTTTGAGGGCCAGTGGGCCGACCTGTTCATCGTCTCCGACGTGGAAGCGACCGACGATGCAGCACTGTATGAGACTGCCGCCGAGACTGCTCTGGCCGGTGTCCGTGTGCTGGTCAGCGAAGCCAAGGGTACCAAGTGCCCCCGCTGCTGGAAGCACTCCGTGGATGCCGACGAAAACGGCCTCTGCCCCCGCTGCGCCCGCGTCATGAAGAC
>JAHHRT010000151.1 GCA_020025615.1 Oscillospiraceae bacterium
CCCTGCATCGTGCCCCGGGCCGTTCCCGTGGTAGAGGCCGCCGCCGCCATCGCCATTTATGATCTAAGCCTGGGAAATACCCAGTGCACCAGGAGGAAGTAACATGGACCTTACCGAACTTCGCCAGCAAATCGACGGCATTGATCAGGAGCTGGTACGCCTGTTCGCCCAGCGAATGGAGGTTGCCGCCCAAATCGGAGATTATAAAAAAGAGCACGGCCTTCCCATTTTCGTTCCCGCACGGGAGCGGGAAAAGCTGAAATCCGTGGCAGAGCTTGCCCCGGCAGAGCTGAAAAACGACACCATGGCGCTGTACTCCATCCTCTTTGAGCTGAGCCGCAGCTACCAAAAAAAGAAAAACAACCCCGCAAGTCCGCTTTATGAGGAAGTCACCCGGGCCATTGAAAACACCCCCAACCTCTTCCCTCAGTCCCCTATGGTGGCCTGTCAGGGTGTGGAGGGTGCTTACTCTCAGATTGCCTGTGAAAAGATATTCAAGCACCCGGAAATTCTGTATTTCAAGAACTTTGAAGGGGTATTCCAGGCCATTGACCAGGGGCTTTGCCAATACGGCGTCCTGCCCATTGAGAACTCCACTGCCGGGTCTGTGAACAAGGTCTATGACCTGATGATCCGCCACAATTTCTCCATTGTGCGGACCTTCCGGCTGAAAATCGACCACGACCTGTTGGCAAATCCCGGTGCCAAGCTCCAGGATATCAAGGAGGTCTACTCCCACGAGCAGGCCATCAACCAGTGCCAGCAGTATTTCGCCGGGCTTCCCGGGGTGAAGCTGATTCCTGTGGCGAACACCGCCGCTGCCGCCCAGATGGTGGCAAGCTCCGGGCGCACCGACGTTGCCGCCATTTCCAGCCGGGCCTGTGCCCAGCTCTACGGCCTGACCCGCCTGGCTCAGAGCATCCAGGACAAGGGCAACAACCGCACCCGGTTCATCTGCATCAGCAAGAAGCTGGAAATCTATCCCGGTGCCGACCGCACCAGTGTGATGATGATTCTGCCCCATCAGCCCGGCGCCCTGTACAAGGTGCTGGCCCGGCTCTACAGCCTGGGAATCAACGTGACCAAGCTGGAATCCCGGCCCATTCCCGAGCGGGAATTTGAATTCATGTTCTATTTTGACTTAGAAACCTCCATCTACTCCCAGGAGTTCGTGCAGCTTCTGTGCGAGCTTTCGGAGCTCTGCGAGGAATTTAAGTATCTTGGAAGCTACACCGAGGTGATCTGATGAACTGCGGACTGTTAGGCCGGACTCTGGGGCACAGCTATTCCCCCCAGATTCACGCCAAGCTGGGAGATTACGCCTACGCGCTCTACGAAAATGAGCCGGAGGAATTGGAGGATTTTCTTCGCCGCGGGGACTTTTCAGGGCTAAACGTGACCATTCCCTATAAAAAAGCTGTCATTCCCTTTCTGGATGACCTCTCCCCCATTGCCCGGGAGCTGGGGGCGGTGAACACCATCGTTCGCCGGGAAGACGGCACTCTCATTGGACACAACACGGACTTCTTCGGCTTCTCCGCCATGTTAAAACGAAGCGGGCTGGAAGTCGCCGGCAAGAAGGCTCTGGTGCTGGGAAGCGGCGGCGCATCGGCAACCGCTCAGGCGGTGCTCCGCAAAGCCGGAGCCCAGGTGGTGGTGATCTCCCGTTCCGGAGAAAATACCTATGACAACCTGGAAAAGCACCAGGATGCGGCGGTGATTGTCAACGCCACCCCGCTGGGGATGTATCCCAAGGTGGGGGTCGCTCCCCTCTCCCTGGATGGGTTTCCCGCTCTGGAAGGGGTGCTGGACGTCATTTACAACCCCGCCAAAACCCAGCTGCTGCTGGATGCAGAGGAGCGGGGTCTGGTGACCCAGAACGGCCTTTGGATGCTGGTCGCCCAGGCCTGGGAAAGTGCCCAGTGGTTTACAGGCTCCCCCATCCCCCAGGAGCGAATCCCGGAGATCCACAAGGCCCTTCGGGGACAGATGGAGAATCTGGTGCTCATTGGGATGCCCGGGTGCGGAAAGACCACTCTGGGGACGGCTCTGGCCCAGGCCATGGGCCGGGAATTTGTAGACGCAGACCAGGTTCTGGAAGCCCGGTTCGGCTCCATCCCGGAGATTTTCGCAACCGAGGGCGAAGCTGCCTTCCGAGAGATGGAAACCCAGGTGCTGGCAGAGCTAGGAAAGCAGTCTTCTCTGGTGATTGCCACCGGGGGCGGCTGTGTCACCCGGCAGGAAAACTACCCGCTTCTTCATCAAAACGGTGTGATTTTCCACATTCATCGGCCCCTGGAGCAGCTGCCCACCGCCGGGCGGCCCCTCTCGGTACAGCGGGGTACGGCGGCACTCTATGAGGAGCGGAAGCCCCTATATCAGGCTTTTGGGGATTACACGGTGGAAAACACCCAGGGGCCCCAGGAAGCCGTGGCAGCCATTTTGAAGCTTTGGGAGGAAGGGCTATGACCATTCTGGTATTAAACGGCCCCAACATCAATATGCTGGGGATTCGGGAGCCGGGGATTTACGGAAAAAACAGCTATCAGGATCTTTTGAATCTGCTGGAGGAAACGGCAAAAACCGAAGGAATCGAAATTCAGCACTACCAGTCCAACCACGAAGGGGATTTGGTGGACAAGATTCAGGAGGCCTACGGCAAGGTGGACGGCATTGTGATTAACCCCGCCGCCTACACCCACACCAGCGTTGCCATTCTGGACGCCCTGAAAGCGGTATCCATCCCGGCGGTGGAGGTTCACATCTCCGATGTAGACGCCCGAGAGCCGTTCCGGCAGATTTCCTATGCGGGAATGGCCTGTGAGAAGACCATCAAGGGCCAGGGCATTGACGGCTACCGCCAGGCGATTCTGTATCTCAAGGATCGATATGCTGTGGATAACCATTGTGGATAACTTTTAGGGCTGATCGTCTGATGAAAAATAGCGTATCCTGAGTGGATACGCTATTTTTATAGGGAATTTTCAGCAAGCAGTGCGGGAAGACAATACGTGCCCAATGCGGCAGTATTTGTCACTGCCCTGCCCCGCTCGGTTTCG
>JAHHRT010000152.1 GCA_020025615.1 Oscillospiraceae bacterium
TTGACCCGGCCTACGGCACCATGGAGGACATGGAAGCCCTGCTTTCCCAGTGCGCCGCCCGGAACATCAAGGTCATCATGGATTTGGTGGTGAACCACACCGGCAGCCAGCACCCCTGGTTCCTGGAAGCAGCCAAATACCTGGGCACCCTGGCACCGGGCCAGGCCCCGGACCCCAAGGCCTGCCCCTATGTGGACTATTATCATTTCCAGAATTCCGATACCTGCCCCACAGGCTATCACCTGGTTCCGGGCACGGAAGCCTGGTATTACGAGGGACGGTTCAGCCCGGAAATGCCGGACCTGAATCTGCAAAATCAGGCCCTTCGCCGGGAGCTGGAAACGGTCATGGCCTTCTGGATTGACAAGGGTGTTTCCGGCTTCCGGCTGGATGCCGCCAAGGAATTCTACAGCGGTGAGACCCAGAAGAATGTGGAGGTCCTCAGCTGGCTGCAAACCGCGGCCCAGTCCTTAAAGCCCGATGTGTACCTGGTGGCAGAGGTGTGGGACAGCTTTGCCGCATTGAAAGACTACTATCAAAGCGGGATTACCAGTCTGTTTAACTTTGCCTTTGGCGACAGCGGCGGCAAGATTGCCAAGGTGCTCCGGGGTGCGGGAGACCCCTCTCTGGTGAGCACCTACGCACAGGCCCTGGAAAAGGCGGATACCGCCTTCCGGGGGAGCAACCCGGACTATATCGATGCGCCCTTCCTGTCCAACCACGATGTGGGCCGGATTGCGGGCTTTGTGGGCCGGGATGCCAACAAAACCAAAATGGCCGCGGCAATGAATCTGTTCATGGGCGGCAGCGCCTTTGTCTACTATGGCGAGGAGCTGGGCATGGTGGCGGGGGCCCTGGACGACCCTTCCTACCGTGCCCCCATGAACTGGGGTACAGACAGCGGAACCACCCAGCCGCCTCCCGGCTGTACGCTGCCGGAAAGCTATCCCTTTGGGAGCCTGGCGGACCAGGCAGGGGATGACAGCTCTGTCTGGAATTACTACCGCCAGGCCATCGCCATCCGCAATGCCATCCCGGCGATTGCCCGGGGCATCCCCACCGTGGAAGCGCCCCTCAATGTGGGCTGTGTCAGTGCCTGCCGCAGGACCTGGGGGGAGGAGCAGTGCATTGTGCTGATGAACATTGACGAGGTCCAGGCGAACGTGGACCTTTCCGGCTATGAGAGCTGGACAGTTGCCGCATCCCTCAGCGCAGACGGAAATGAGATTACCCAGGAAGAGGGAATCCTCCACCTGCCCGCCTACGGCGTGGCAGTGCTGACCCCGAAGCACTAAGCGAGAACACCAATATCCCGGTATCCATTTGGGTGCCGGGATATTTTGATGCCCGGCGGGGGCTCCGAAGTCCCAGACTGGTTGCAGGCAGGGGAGGAATATGGTATGATAGGTTCAAATTAGTTCCTGTGTCGGTTACAGACAAAAACGGGAGGAAGGCGAGCGCGTGAAACGAGAGAATTTATATCTGTCTACTATCGATAGCAATGCCCACAATCTGGCAAAGCAGTACGGATTGGGGTTGGAAATCGCAGAATTTTGTACAGCCTGGAATCTGGACGACGAGTTTCCCAAGACGGATAGGGAAGTCCGGGAAAAAATGGCCTGCTCAGACCGTTTTGTGCTCCATGGCCCCTTTAATGAGCTTTTCCCCTGCGCCATTGATCGGAAGGTCCGGGAGGTGGCGGCACAGAGATACCGGCAGACCATTGAGGTTTCCCAGGCATACGGTATCCGCAAAATGGTGCTCCATGCAGGCTACAATACCTGGCTGTATTTTCCCTGCTGGTTTACAGAAAAATCCATTTCGTTCTGGCAGGATTTCGTGGCGGAAATCCCGGATGGAATGGTAATCTGCCTGGAAAATGTGCTGGAAGAGGAGCCAAAGATGCTGGCAGACATTATCCGCACCGTGGACAGCCCCAAGATACGGATGTGCCTGGACGTGGGACACGCCAATGCCTATTCCAAGTTTTCTCCCATAGAATGGGTGCGGGCGTGTGGGGACATTATTTCCCACTTCCATATTCACAATAACGACGGCTCCTGGGACACCCACAGTGCCCTGGACTGCGGAACCATTCCCATGGCGGAGCTGCTGGAAACCATAGATGTGTGCTGCCCGGATGCCAGCATCACCCTGGAGCTGACGGACAGCCTGCCGTCCCTGAGATGGCTGGCAGACCTTTCCCGCTGATAATCGAATCGAGCCCCCAGCCCCCCGGTCCCTATGGACCGGGGGGCGCTGTCATGTAAGGCTCTCCCTTTGGGAGTAGCGAAGCGATTGTAAATGTCAGTGATTGCCGGGGGCTAAAGGCTCCCCCTCTGGGGGAGCTGTCTGCGCAGCAGACTGAGAGGGCGATGAGCGGTTCCAATGCCAGAGCAGGTGGCAGTGTATGCACCTAGCCAAATTTACCGACCAATGTAGGGAATGGTCTTGACCATTCCGCAGTACAATTGAGGATGATGAACGCACCGAAACACGACGCTGTGATTTTCAGACAAGTCCCACTTGGTGCACACTTGACTGCTTTTGTAATGTTTTCACTGGAAACCTACAAAAATTGTACGGATTCGCCTTGGAATTATTGAAATTTATGGGTTGCGCTGCCGGAACGGTCAAGACCGTTCCCTACATTGACGTATGGGTGAGTGCGGTGGATACACTGCGACCTGGTACGAAATTGGAGGCGCGGATTCGCCCTCTCAGTCACGACTTCGTCGTGCCAGTATTTTATGGTGTGATTGCCCCCGGCAATCACTGTTATTCAGAATCGCTTCGCTACCCCCAAAGGGGGAGCCTTTGTGTCCTGCCGCCGATACCGAGCGGGTCAGGGAAGGAACGAATACAGACCAGCCGGCGCACGCAGAGGCTGCGGCACCTTGCCGCCCGCACTGCCCGCAAGCTGACAAA
>JAHHRT010000153.1 GCA_020025615.1 Oscillospiraceae bacterium
CCCGTTCTGCGGACCCTCCGGGGACGCTTGCTATCGTGTGACAGGTCAGTGTAACGAATCGAGCGGTACCCAATGGCGTAACGAATCCTGACCAGCTAGCGCACGCATTGTCTGCGGCGACTCGCCGCCGACTTACATCAGGGGATCCATCTCCAGAACGGGATGGCCCTTCTCCGTCAGCCAGTTGAACAGCTCCTCGCAGTCCGTGGTCACCGTCTCATCGGCAATCATGTCTGCAAAATTCTCAATGCCGTAAAGCTCCTGAGCCGTCTTGTTCAGCTTGTCACATACATCGTCCTTCAGCTCCTTGGGCATCCAGACAATCCGCTTGATGCCGCCTTCTGCTGCGCAGAACTTCTTGGAGGAGATGAACTGACGACCGTGGCCCATGTAGCCGGGAGTCTGAACACCGCCGCCGGTGCAGGATGCCAGCTCACCGAAGGTCATGCCGGAAGGCGTCATGCCGGCGTATTCACGGTTTACAATAATCACGCCGTTGGAAACAGGCTCAATGCCGCAGATACACTCGAAGCAGCCGCAGGAGGTCATGGGGTCCTCCAGAATGGAGTACAGGGTCACATTCTCCACAGCGCCGTGGGTGGCTTCTGCCACGACCTTGTTGACGGACTCATATCTGCCGGTCCGCTCGTCCAGACAGCCTTCCTTGGGAATGGGCTGGCAGGGACCGTTGGGATCCAGCTGATTGGTGGCCTTGGCATCCAGCCAGGACACAGCACCGCACAGGCCCAGACGCTCGGGGGTAACCACGCAGCAGTGGGCAGGTGCAAAGCTCTGGCACATAATGCAGGTGTAGTACTGGTCCACAGACTCGTCAGTCATGGATGCAAGCCGTGCGTCACGCTGGGCGTAGCGGGGCATTGCAACCTCATCCCGGAAAGCCTCAGCAGAAGCAGGCTCGGTGTAGATGGTCACCTGGCACTTGTCCACAACTGCGTCGAACTCGTTCATGATCATCACGTACAGCACTTCTGCGAAGTCGTGAATCCGCAGGCCTGCTTCATAGGCCGCATTGGAAACACGGACACGAACCTGGTTTCTCTGGCCGGTGTGCATAACACCCTCCATGTAGTTGAACCAAGCATGGAACTTACGCTCGATAACAGCCTCGAAGTCTGCCTGCATCTTCTTGCCGGTAACCTCTACAAAGGTGCCCAGAGCCAGCTCCTTGCACTCGTCGAAGTCCGGGCCGACAATGGTGATCTTGTGGTCCTCGACCTCGTCGGGCTCCCGCATGAGCACCAGCTCAGCGGTTGGGTTCTTGTTGGAGTAGCACTCGTTGTGCATATCCGGGCGGCGGATGATCTCGCCCTCAAAGGCAGCAGCAAAGGCCACAGGAATGGGCAGCTCTGTTACCTTAATTTTAATCTCACGCAGCTCCAGAGACTTCTTCACGGTCTCGGCATGGTCGCATACGGATTCCAGAGCACCGGGAACCTGATTGGTGCCCAGGTCCATGTCCACGACCACAGGGAAGCCCAGAGCAATGGCGCCGGCACCGGCGGAAACCACCACGGAGTCAATGGCACCGAAGGTGTTCACGAAAGCAGGCACACGCTCCTTGGTGTACTTCAGCAGTCCTGCCAGATCGCCGGGCTGAACATTACCGAAAATCAGAGCGGCACGAATGGCAACGGTAACCACATGGATTACGCTGGTCACATCGTGGCCCAGAGGGATAACACGGAGCTCCAGGCCCATCTTGACGCCACCCTCAGCGCACTGCTCAATGCAGTCGCCTACCAGGAAGCTCATAATGCCCTTGGACTGGTAATCCTTGACAACCTTGACCACATCTGCGGGGTCGTCTGCCTTGCCGATGACAACCGCCACACCGGGGATATCGCCGGTAACCAGAGGCACGCCCAGGCTGCGGATCACGGGATCGGGAACAAAGCCGATGCCGGACTCGTTCTCATAGGGGTTGCTGCTCTCAGCATACTTGAGGCCTTCCAGGATCTCCGCACCCACTGCAGTGGCCAGTCCGGCATTCAGGGCACTGTCCAGGTTCGGCTCGTTGGTAATCAGGCTCTTCAGCACACCTACGCAAGCAGGCAGATCTCCCAGAGTGGAGACCTTTACGCCGGTTGCAGCGTAGATTGTGGGGAAATAATAGGCAGTGTCGGGAAATGCAATTTTCTTGTCTGCACCATGCTTTGCAATGGCGTCATTCACAGCGCTTTCAGCCAGTCCGGCCACAGCACCAGAACCGCTATAGATCAAATCGGTTAATACACTCATGTGACTTCCTCCCATTATCAGACAAAATAAGTTTTATATTAAGCCAAAAAGGCAGAATACACCAGGTTAGTTCGAACAAAGGGCCCATTGGGAACCCCCTTCGGAAATCGATACCGATGGTATCACAAAAAGCAGAAATAAAAAAAGGAAAACCGTTCCCCGAAGGAAACTTTTTGGGACAGCTTTCAAAGCGGAAGCTGCAAAAAAGCCGGGAGGGAGTTACCCTCCCGGCCAAGTCGCAGGGATTGTCCGGGCGCAGCGCCCATCGGACAGTCGATATTTTGGGAATCAAATCCCTCAGGCAGCCGGGAACTCAGCCGCCAAAGAACAGAAAGACTGAATTACAGCTCCAGGTAGGAGTCGGAGTACAGCTCGTGGTTCTTGAAGATATCGCAGGACTTGATGGTCTCCATCAGGCGCAGGTCGTTGGGGTTCACGATAGCGGAGGTCAGACCCTGCATCATAGCCATAGCAACCAGAGCGGAGTCCATGATGGGACGGACAGCCTTGGGAGCGCCGTTGGAGTTGTTGGACAGACCGCCGGTGGACTTCAGGCCCTCGTCAGCGAACATCTTGATAGCCTGCAGGACTTCCATCTGCTTGTCCTGCATACCCTTAAC
>JAHHRT010000154.1 GCA_020025615.1 Oscillospiraceae bacterium
ACTGCCCGAAAATAAAACAGCGAGAGAATCTGTTTTTCACACAGATTCTCTCGCTTTTCCTTTGTGCAATTTTACAATAACCGAAAACGGACTGTCATTCCCACTCAGTCCACAGTGACAACTGCGCCTTCATAGGTGGTGTCAATGAAGCTCTTCACGGCATCGCTCTTCAGAGCCTTCACAAGGGCCTGAATCTTGGGGCTGTTCTCGTCGCCCTGGTTGACGGCGATGACATTCACATAAGCCTCAGCAGCTGCACCGTCGGCAGCTTCCACAGCCAGAGCGTCCTTCACCTTGAGACCGGCATCGATGGCGTAGTTGCCGTTGATGACAGCCACATCCACATCCGCAAGCACAGCGGTGAGCAGCTCTGCCTTGGTCTCCACAATTTCAAAGTTGTGGGGATTGTCCTGGATGTCAGCCTTGGTAGCGGTGAGGCCCACGCCGTCCTTCAGGGTCAGCAGGCCCTCCTGCTGGAGCAGCAGCAGTGCGCGTGCTTCGTTGGTAGCGTCGTTGGGCACGGCAATCTTGGCACCGTCCTGGAGGTCAGCCAGGGCAGCGGTCTTGCCTGCGTAGATGCCGAAGGGCTCATAATGAATACCTGCGGCACTTGCCAGATGAACGCCGTACTCCTCATTAAAATTGTTCATGTAGGTGATGTGCTGGAAGTAGTTGGCATCCAGCTCCTTGCCGTCCAGAGCCTTGTTGGGCAGGATGTAATCGTCGAACTCCACGATTTCCAGGGTGTAGCCTTCCTTTGCCAGCTCTTCCTTGGCGGCTTCCAGGATGGCAGCGTGGGGAGCAGGGGATGCGCCCACCTTAATGTTCTTATCGTCTGCAGACTTACCGCCGCAGGCGGCCAGGGAGAGGGCCAGGGTCAGGGCCAGAATGAGTGCAACAAACTTTTTCATTTTCTTTTCTCCTTTTTCTATTTTGCGTTATTTATGGGTGATGCGCTTATCTGTTTTCACACACAGCGCAGTACCGACGGACTGAATGATCTGGACCAGAATCACCAGAATGATGACTGCGACATAGAGCACCAGCATCTGATTTCTGCCGTAGCCCCGCATCAGGCTGATTGCGCCCAGGCCGCCGCCGCCAATGGAACCTGCCATTGCACCGTAGCCCAGGATGGTGATGAGGGCATTGGTGGCGCCGCTGATCAGGCCGGGCTTGCACTCGGGAATCATCACCTTGGTGACAATCTGCCAGGTGGTGCATCCCATGGACTGGGCCGCCTCTACCACGCCCCGGTCCACTTCCCGAAGGCTGGACTCAACCAATCTTGCCACATAGGGGGCCGCCGCCACAGTAAGGGGCACGATGGTGGCAGTGGTGCCGATGGTGGTGCCCAGAATCAGACGGCTCAGAGGGAACACCAGGACCATGAGAATCAGGAAGGGCACGGATCTCAACAGGTTGATGACAGCATTGAGGACGGTCATCAGGGGCTTGGGCAGCGGATGGATGCCGTTTTCCTCTCCGGTCACCAGCAGGATACCCAAAGGCATACCGATGACATAGGCGAACACCGCCGCCAGGAAGGGGGCATACAGGGTTTCCCAAATGGCGAAGGGGATGTTTGCAGGGTCCAGCAGGAAGGCAAGCTGCTCCCCAGCCTTGCTGATGCCCCAGGATTCTAATAAGGTACTGAGCTGCTCAATCATGTTACTGCACCTCCTCGGCGGTTACGCCGTCACAGCTGTTTAAGTAATCGAGAACGATTTTCTTGTCCGCGGGATTTTCGGGAAGGCTCACCAGCATGGTGCCGAAGGCCTTTCCATCCACATTCCGGGTGTCCGCACCCAGAATCGTCACGGCAATCTGTTTCTTCATGGCGAGGGTTGCAATCACAGGCTCCTCCGTCATGCCGCCGTTGAAGGCAATTCGCGCCACGCTGCCCTCCCAGTTGGAGAGGGGCAGGGCCACATCCGGGCTCACCAGCCGCCGTCCTGCCTTGGACTTGGGGTTGGAGAACACCTGCTCCACCTCGCCGATCTCTGCCACCACACCGTGGTCCAGAATGGCGACCCGGTTGCAGATCTGCTCGATGACAGACATCTGGTGGGTGATGATGATCACCGTGATTCCCTGCTCCCGATTGATCTTCTGAAGCAGCTTCAGAATAGAATCTGTGGTCTGAGGGTCCAGGGCGGAAGTAGCCTCGTCACACAGCAGCACCTCCGGTTCTGAGGCCAGGGCACGGGCAATGGCAATGCGCTGCTTCTGTCCGCCGGACAGCTGAGTGGGATAGCTGCCGGCCTTATCCGGAAGTCCCACAATTTCCAGAAGCTCCTGGGCCCGCTTCCGGCGGTCCTTCGCAGGAACCCCGGCAAGCTCCATGGGGAAGCAGATGTTTTCCAGAGAGGTCCGCTGGTCCAGCAGGTTAAAGCTCTGGAAAATCATGGAGATTTTTCTCCGCTCCCCTCTCAGCTCCTTAGGCTTTAATTGGGTAAGATCTTTTCCATGGAACAGCATCTCGCCGCTGTCCGGCCGCTCCAGCAGGTTCATGCATCGCACCAGGGTGCTCTTGCCTGCACCGCTGAGGCCGATGATACCGAAGATTTCTCCGGCCCGAACCTCTAAGGACACATCCTGCAAAGCCGCCACCTGGCTTTCGCCGGTTCCGAAGAGCTTGTTAAGATGTCGGATCTCAATGATATTTTCCATATTTTTCCCTCCTGAGAAACAAAAAACCCGTCCTCGTGCTTTTTAAGCACAAGGACGGGATACAATCATTCCGTGTTACCACCTTGTTTTACAGCTCCCTCACGAAAGCTGCCTCGGGGAGTACCAACATACTCCTGCGCGTTAACGGGCGCACCCGTCGCAGACTACCTATCGCCTGCGCAGCTCCGGGACCATG
>JAHHRT010000155.1 GCA_020025615.1 Oscillospiraceae bacterium
CGATACGCAGCGCACTGTGCACGTATTAGCAGCGGGCCTTGCCCGCCGATACCGAGCGGTACCCAATGGTGTAACGAATATAGACCAGCTAGCGCACGCATTGTCAGCGGCGACTCGCCGCCGGGGCAAGATTTCGGTGGAAAACGGGCCTGGGCTGTGTTATAATGAACCCGAAGGAATAGACAAAGGAGAACTGCAATGCTGCCGGAATTGTTTTTACAGCGCATGAAAGCCCAGCTGGGGCCGGAATATGAGAAATTTTTGAAGAGCCTGGAACGCCCCCGGGCGGTGGCTCTGCGGATGAATCCCCTGAAAGGTGACCAAATCCCGGACCTTCCCTTCCTGGGAAACCCGGTGCCCTGGGAGCCTATGGGCTACTATTATGACCCCGAGGCCCGTCCCGGCCTGCACGTTTACCACGAGGCCGGCGTATATTACTTGCAGGAGGCCAGTGCAATGGCACCGGTCTCCCTGCTGAATCCCCAGCCCGGCGAGCGGGTCTGCGACCTGTGCGCCGCCCCCGGCGGCAAGACCTCGCAGATTGCCGGGCGGATGCTGGGGGAGGGGTTTCTCCTGTGTAATGAAATAAACCCCAAACGTGCGAAAATCCTCTCCCGGAATATGGAGCGGATGGCGGTCTCCAATGCCCTGGTTACCAATGAACACCCCGCCAATCTGGCTGCCCGGTTCCCCGGCTTCTTTGACCGGGTGCTGGTGGACGCTCCCTGCTCCGGAGAGGGAATGTTCCGCAAGGAAGAGGCGGCGGTGACGGATTGGAGCCCGGAAACCGTGGAGATGTGTGCCCGGCGGCAGGGAGAAATCCTCCATTCCGCCGCCCAGATGGTCCGCCCCGGCGGACGGCTGGTGTATTCCACCTGCACCTTTGCCCCGGAAGAGGACGAAGGTGCTGTGGCGGCTTTCCTGGCTGCCCACCCGGAGTTTACCCCGGAGACGGTGGATGCCCCCTGGTTCGTTCCCGGCGAAAACGGAAGTCATCGGATGTGGCCCCATAAGCTCCTGGGCGAGGGGCACTTTGCAGCGGTGCTTCGGAAGGCAGAGGGCGAGAGTGAGGAGATCCCCGCCGGAAAGGAAGAGAAGCTCCCCGGGGAGTGGACGAAGTTTGCAAAGGAACTGGGAATCCACCTGCCCCAGGGCAGACCCATGCTCTTCGGGCAGACCCTTTGGTGGGTCCCGGCGGAAATGCCGGACATCAAGGGCCTCAAGGTCCTGCGCCCGGGCCTGGAGCTTGGCATCGTCAAGAAGGACCGCTTTGAACCGGCCCACGCACTGGCTCTGTGGCTGAAAACCTGCACAAATACTCAGAATTATCCGGCAGAATCCCAGGAAATCCGGGATTATCTGCACGGAGAAGTGATTCCCGGAAAGGTCAAGGGCTGGTGCCTGGTCCAGGCCGGCGGCTACAGCATCGGCTGGGGAAAAGGAGACGGAAATCAAATCAAAAACCACTATCCAAAGGGCCTGCGGCGGTAAAAGGGAATTGAGCCTTTACAGATTGGCATATGTGTGTTACAATAACCTAGATTATATCCTGAAAAGGACCCTATTTTATCTCAAATTATCACAGGGAGAGGATTTTCCTTGGCGAGTTATGAAATCAACGGCGGCAACCTTCTGAACGGAACCGTCACCATCAGCGGCGCGAAAAACGCAGCCGTGGCAATCTTGCCTGCGGCGCTGCTGGTAAGCGGCAAGTGCAGGATCGAAAATGTGCCGGACATTTCCGACGTCCGAATTCTCTTGGAAATTCTGGAGGGCATGGGTGTCAAAATCTATAAGCCCGAGCGTCATGTGGTGGAATTGGACTGCACAGATCTACAGTATACGGAGCCGGACCCTACCCAGGTCACCCAGCTTCGGGCCAGCTACTACCTGATGGGTGCGCAGCTGGGCCGCTTCGGTAAAGCCCATGTGGCGCTCCCTGGCGGCTGTAACTTCGCGGCCCGTCCTATCGATCAGCACATCAAGGGCTTCCTGGCTCTGGGCGCTGAGGTGGATGAGACCGACAACTATATTGCTATGGAGCCCGGCGAAAACGGCCTTCACGGCAATCGGGTCAGCCTGGATATGGCAAGCGTGGGCGCTACCATGAATGTCATGCTGGCGGCAACCCTGCTGCCCGGGCAGACCATCATTGAGAATGCGGCAAAGGAGCCCCACATCGTGGACCTTGCCAACTTCCTCAATACCATGGGCGCACGGATTACCGGCGCCGGCACCGATACCATTAAAATCAAAGGCGTCAATTCTCTGAAGGGCGGATGCTATGCCATCATCCCCGACCAGATCGAGGCCGGTACTTATATGGCAGCAGTTACGGCTGTAGGCGGAAATGTTCTGGTTCAGAACGTGATCCCCAAACATATGGAGTGCATCACCTCAAAGCTGGAGGAAATGGGCGCAAAGATCATCAATTATGATGATTCCATTCGGATTATCCGAAACGGCAGACTGCGCAAGGCCACGGTGAAAACCAGACCCTACCCCGGCTTCCCCACGGATATGCAGGCCCAGGTCTGTGTCTGTATGACCATCGCAGGAGGTGTCAGCCGCCTGACGGAGAGCGTCTACGAAACCCGGTTCTTCGGCTACTGTACGGAGCTTGAGAGCATGGGTGCCAATATCCAGATTAACGGCAAGACAGCCACGGTTTCCGGCGTGGAACGGCTGTACGGTGCTACGGTCTGCGCCCACGACCTTCGGGCCGGTGCGGCCCTGGTCATTGCAGGCCTTGCCGCAGAGGGCACCACCCGCGTGGAGGATATCCACTTCGTGGAGCGGGGCTATGAGGACCTCATCGACAAATTCACCGCCCTGGGTGCGGAAATCAGCCGAATTGAGGACTAA
>JAHHRT010000156.1 GCA_020025615.1 Oscillospiraceae bacterium
TGCGGGCTACATATAGCTCTTGATGGTGGAAATCAGAATGTCACCCGCCACAACCCGGTCTTCGGCGGCAAAGCCCTCGGCAAAGTTGTCGGTGTAGATCACCTGGGCGCTGGGCGGGAACTCCTCATCCCCGGACCATACCAGAATCTGCATCCGATACCCGCCGATGAAATCGAACTGGTATCCGGCCTCACCGTGGGTGAGAGGCATAGCCCCCATCTTTTCGCAGGCCTTGCGGAAAGCATCCACACGGGTGCCGAAGGTGAAGGCCGCCCGGGTCAGAACCCGCCCGGTGTAAGGAGTGATGTACAGCTCGCCCCAGGGCATCTCCCGGAAGGTCTTCCACTGACCGGCCCAGGCCACATCCTTGCTCTCCATGAGATAGCGAAGCAGGAAGGTCTGCACCGGCAGAGGCGGCAGATTGCCGCCGTCCACAGCTCGGATGGCATAGTCCGGATGGGCAATCCGATATTCTCTGCCCAGAAGCTTCACGGAAAACTCCGCTCCGTCCCAGGATACATCGGAGAGTCTGGATACCACATCCTCAGGGGATACCGCCCGGAACAGCTCTTCATAGTGAGCGAAGGGGACTTCCTCTTTATGGTTTTCAATCTGCATATGTGTTCCTCGTAAATGTAGTTTAGTTCTGGCAGCTGTGGGGGAAGAGACTTGCGTTGGTGTGGGGCAGGAAGCAGGCGGCAACAAAGGAATCCATGTAGCCGGGATAGGTAGACAGCTCCAGATAGGTCATGTTGGCTGCCAGCTCATGGACCTTGTCGTTGGAAGCATCGCTCACCACCATGGCATAGGAGCCGGTAAGGGAGGAATTTCCAATGTAGTGGAACTTGTCCAGGTCCACATCCGGGAACATACCAATGTTCACAGCGTTCTTCATGTTGATGCCGGAGCCGATGCCGCCGGCAACGTATACGCTGTCAATCATGTCCACACTCATATCCACTGCGGACAGCAGGGTGTCAATGGCGGAGAAGATCGCGCCCTTGGCACGGATGAAGTTGTCGATGTCCACCTCGTTGATGGAAACTTCCCGGCCCGTCTCAGACTCCTGGGCTGTGGCCAGCACATACCGGCCCATGCCGTGCTCGTCCCGGCGGACCCGGTCGCCCTCACGGACAAAGAGGCCCTTGGCGTTGATAATGCCGCAGCGGAACAGCTCAGAAATAATGTCAATAATACCGGAACCGCAGATACCCACAATCTTCTGATCGGGGTCACCCACAATCTGGAAGGTGGGCTCCATGGTCTCCTTGTCGATGGTGCAGGCCTCGGCGGCGCCGTCGGTGGCACGCATACCGCAGGAGATATCGCCGCCCTCAAATGCAGGACCGGCAGAGCAGGCGCAGCTCATCATAAAGTCACGGTTGCCGAAAACCAACTCGCCGTTGGTGCCCAAATCAATAAACAGGCTCATTTCGTCCTTGTCCCAAATGCCGGATGCCAGAGTACCGGCGGTGATATCGCCGCCTACATAGGAGCCGATGTTGGGGGCAATGGACACAGGGGCCAGAGGATTGGCGGGCAGATGAAGGTCACCGGCCTGCATGCCCTCCCAGCTGAAGAAGCTGGGCACGTAGGGCTCCATGCGGACAGGCTCGCTGTCCACACCTACCAGCAGATGGTTCATGGTGGTGTTGGCACCAATGGCAATCCGCAGGATGTTCCGGGCAGAGGTCTTTGCGCTCTTGCACAGGCTTGCCATCAGAGGAACCAGAGTTTCCTTCACAATGGCGTCCTGGAGCTTCTTTCTGCCGCCGGGCTTGCCCTGCTCAATGATTCGGTTGATGACGTCTGCACCGAAGCGAATCTGTCCGTTGCCGGAAGAGGCCTTTGCCAGCAGTTCGCCGGTTTCCAGATTCGTGAGAACCATGGTCACCGTGGTTGTACCAATATCAATGGCACAGCCGGCAATGAGGGTATCCTCAGCCTTGCAGATCTCCATAACATAGAAGGTGTTGTCTTTCAGAGAGCCCTTGACGCAGACCTTGAAATGGTTCTCCCGGAGAACGTGGGCCATCTTGGTCATCACGTCAAAGGGAACGGTGACGTGCTCTGCCCCGGTGGCTTCCTCGACCGCCCAGGACAGGCGCTCAATGTCAGGCATGGTGTCGTCCAAAGTGGGCTCTGCCATTTCTACCACAACGGCGCGGAAATGGTTGGTAAATTCCAGGCCGCTTTCCACCAGCTGCTGCTGGCACTGGGTAAAGATTGCCACTTCCTCAGGGCTGCTGAGGTCAGCGGTCTTCATTCTGGACTGGTAGGCGCTGGCAATATCCGGAACAAAGATGGTGCAGTCCCCTACCACCTTGGAGTTACAGCTGAGGCGCCAGCCAGCCTCGAACTCCTCATCGGTGATATGGCGGCTCTTGAGGGTATCCAGTTCACCCTCCAGCAGCTTTACCCGGCACTTGCCGCAGGAACCATTACCGGAACAAGGTGCGTCAATGGCTACATTGGCCCGACGGGCCAGCTCCAGCAGGTTTTCGCCTGCATTGCACTCGATCTGTACGGGGGATGCCCCTTCAATTTGGAATGTAACTTTCATGTTTAGGAAGTCCTCTCTAAATATTCACCGGGCTTTGTACGCCTCGGTGTTGGGAAACGCTTTTTGTCCAGCCTTCGCATATTCAAGGAATTGCCTCCCCCGGCAGTTTGGGCTGCTTACCTGCCGTATGATTTCGGATATTCGTACCACCGGGAACGGATCCCCCTTAATCACCGTTCCCTGTTTCCCTCCCCGGAAAGCCCGGGGAGGGAAGATTGTTTTTTGATATGTGCATACCGGATGCCCGTTCTGCGGACCCTCCGGGGACGCTTGCTATCGTGTGACAGGTCAGTGTAAC
>JAHHRT010000157.1 GCA_020025615.1 Oscillospiraceae bacterium
GAAGAAGCGGACGAGGAATCCTATGGTCCTCACTTTGCAGAAGAACCCCAAGCACAGCCTGATGAAAACGCCCCCTTCTCCCCGGTGCTTCCCGGCGAGGCTGCCTGGCTGCTGAAAAAGATCAGCGAGCTTCCTAATGAGCACCAGGAAGCAGTTCCCGAAGATCTCCCGGAGGAGCCTGAGGCGGAAACCCAATTGGAAGAAATCCAGGCGGAACCTCTGGAAGACCTCTCAGAGGAAGCAGCAGAACCGGAACCCCAGGCAGAACCCACCGAGGAATCCGAGGATACGCAAGCATCCACAGAGGAACAAGCATCCGAAGAAATGCAAGAGGTCACGGTATCTGAGGAAGTCCAGGAAGACCAAGCGGAACCGGAGCAAACGGAGGCTTCCGAAGAAGCGGCTGCGGATGCCGAGGCCCCCGCAAAGCCTACTCGCAAGGGAACCCGCCCGATGCGAAAGGGCCGCCCCAAGCGCAAGAAGGGCGAAGGCTTCTTTGGTATCCCCAATCTGTTGGTCACTGCTGTGTGGATTGGCATCACCATTCTCATTGGCGTTACGATGGGTCGTATGATCTGGGTCTGCGCCGCAGATGTGCTGGCCTTCGGACGTGAGGACAAGCCTGTCACCATCACCATTTACGAAGCCGATACCATTGACGATATTACCCGCAAGCTCCATGAAGGCGATCTCATCCGCTACCCCGGCCTTTTTAAGTTCTATGCCAGCCTGGCAGTGGATGACGGGGAAATCCAGCCCGGTATCTGGGATCTGAACACCCGCTATGACTACCATGCTCTGGTAAGCATGATGTCTCCCAGTTCCAGCCGAGACGTTGTAGAGGTGATGATTCCCGAAGGCTACAGCTGCCGCCAGATCTTCGCCCTTCTGGAGGAAAACAAGATCTGTACCGCTATGGACCTGGCCTCCTATGCAGCCAGCGGAGAACTGGACGACTATTGGTTCCTGGAAGGGGTTCCCCGCGGAGAAACCAACTGTCTGGAAGGCTTCCTGTTCCCGGATACCTACCAGTTCTACAAGAACGACTCCCCCAAGAGCGTTCTCCAGAAGATGCTTACAAACTTCGGCAACAAGTTTGATGAGGAAATGCAGGGACAGATCAACACGCTCAATGACACTTTGGCGGACCTCATGCGCAAAGGCGGTCACGGTGAGGATTATATTGCAAGCCATCGCTTCACCGTTCGGGACGTCATCAATGTTGCATCCCTGATTGAGAAGGAAACCTCCAGTGCAGAGGAAGGCTACACCATTGCCTCCGTCATCTACAACCGTCTGTTTAACTGGGGCGACAATGTTCCCTATCTGAACATCGACGCCACCATCATCTATGCACTGGGCGGAAAGACCAAGCTGACCCAGGAAGATCTGAAGGTCAACAGCCCCTACAACACCTACACGAACACCGGCCTGACCCCGGGACCCATTGCAAACCCCGGTCTTGCCAGCATCCGTGCAGCCCTTGCTCCCTCGGAAACGGATTACTACTACTATGTGCTGGATCCTGCCGCCGGAAGCCACCGCTTCTCCACCACCTACGACGAACACAAGGCAAACATTGCCTCGATTGGAGGTTAACATGAGTCTCGAATTACTAAGCCCTGCCGGGGATATGGAACGGCTCAAAATGTCTGTGCTCTATGGTGCAGATGCCGTATATCTGGCCGGCACTGCCTTCGGTATGCGCTCCTTTGCGGGGAATTTCTCCCCGGAGGAGCTGCCCGCTGCGGTTAAGCTGGCCCATGACAGTGGTGTCAAGGTCCATGTCACCGTAAACACCATGCCGCGAAACGACGAAGTCGTTCAGCTGCCCCAGTACCTGGAGCAGCTGGATGATGCCGGGGTGGATGCCCTGATTCTGGCAGACCTGGGTGCCTTTACCCTGGCGGGGAAATACGCCCCCCACTGCCAGCGTCACATCTCTACCCAGCAGTCCATTGCAAACTACGAATGTGCCCAGGCCTGGTTTGATCTGGGTGCCCAGCGGGTGGTTCTCGCAAGAGAGCTTCACCTGAACGAAATTGCGGAGATTCGAAAGAAGGTCTCCCCTGAGCTGGAGATTGAAACCTTCGGTCATGGCGCTATGTGCGTCAGCTACTCCGGCCGCTGCCTGCTCAGCAACTATATGACTGGCAGAGACTCCAACCGCGGTGCCTGTGCCCAGCCCTGCCGCTATCAGTACGCACTGATGGAAGAAAAGCGTCCCGGAGAATATTTCCCGGTGTACGAGGATGAAAAGGGCACCTACATTCTGAATTCCCGGGATATGTGCATGATTGACCACCTGAAGGATCTGATGGATGCCGGGGTGGACTGCATCAAAGTAGAGGGCCGGGCAAAATCCGCCTACTACGCCGCCATTGTCACCGGAGCCTATCGCCACTGTATCGACGACATCGCCGCCGGAAGACCTGTGGACCCTGTCTGGCGGGATGAAGTAGACCACGTATCCCACAGAATCTACTCCACCGGGTTCTACTACGGTGAGCCTGGGCAGTACGTGGAGAACTCCCGCTACATCCGCCAGTGGCAAATTTGTGCCATTGTAAAGAGCTGCGACGAAAACGGTCTTGCTCTTTGCAGCCTGCGCAACAAGTTCCGTGCCGGAGACGAGCTGGAGGCCGTAGGCCCGGATCTGCGGCCCTTCTCCTTCTCTGTTGGATCTATGACCGACCTGGAAGGGACCGTCCTGGACGAGCCCAGAACGCCTCAGATGGAGTTCTATCTACAGCTTCCGAAGCCGGTTCCGGCCCTGTCCATTCTCCGCCGGGCAGTGGATTTATCCGCAAAGTAAATATGCTA
>JAHHRT010000158.1 GCA_020025615.1 Oscillospiraceae bacterium
TGGTGAGTTCGCCCCGCTCCCTTTTTAGGGCGGCTTCCGGCAGAAAGGGTAATCCTAGAAGGGAAATAGTATGAAATTTTCCAGCAGTCTCAAACTCAATCACATCTTTCGCCGTCTCTATCGGACCTCCGGCTTTGCAGATGGCTGCCTGGTGCTCTATGCCCGGAAAAACCGGACCAAGGGCAATCGGGTGGGAATTACCGTCAGTAAGAAGCTGGGGTGCGCCGTGGTGCGCAACCGTACCCGCCGCCGCCTTCGGGAGGTCTATCGGCTCAATGAAAGCAGGTTCCAGCCCGGCTGGGATCTGGTGGTGGTTGCCCGCAGCCGGGCGGTGGACGCAGATTTTGCCCAACTGACCCAGAGCTACCTGAACCTCGCAAAGAAGGCGGGGGTACTGACCCAGGAAGCAATGCTGCCATGAAGCGGGTGTTTCTATCTCTGATCCGCTTTTACCAGCGGTATATTTCCCCGGCCTTTCCCGCCCGGTGCCGATTCCATCCCACCTGTTCCGCCTATGCCTATGAGGCGATCACAAAATACGGGGCGTTAAAAGGGGGCTATCTGGCCCTGCGCCGATTCCTGCGCTGTCAGCCCTTTTACAAGGGCGACTGGTACGACCCCGTACCTTGACTTCCATTTTAAGGAGGAAAGTCCATGTTTCTCGCATTTCGTTTGTCCGACATCATCACGATCCCCTTCGGCTATCTGCTGGACTGGCTCTACGTGTTCACCAGAAACTATGGTGTAGCTCTGATTCTGTTTGCTATCCTGGTTCAGGTGGTCCTGCTGCCCATTACCGCAAAGTCTAAGAAGAGCATGATGAAGATGTCTCGCCTGACCCCCCGTATTCAGGACATTCAGCGCCGGTACGCGGGTGACCAGATGAAGCAGAGCCAGGCCATGCAGGACCTCTATCGTGAAGAGGGCGTGTCCATGGGCGGTGGCTGCCTTTGGAGCTTCATCCCCATCCTGATCCTGATTCCTCTGTACGCTGTGGTTCGTCAGCCTATCGTGTATATGCTGCACCAGAGCACAGATGTGGCTCAGCAGATCATCAGCATTATCAAGGAAGCAGAGCCTGCTCTGTTCTCCGGCAACATCTACTATGATGAAATGATTGCTGCCTCCCATATCCCCGAGTTCGCAGAAGCCATCCGGGTTGCAATTCCCACCATCAGCGAGCGGGTTCTGGAAGGTATCAACTTTAGTTTCTTTGGAATTAACCTGGGTCTTGTGCCTCAGTTCAATGTCTTCGGCGCTGCCTGGGTGTGGAATTGGGCCAATATCGGCGCATTCCTGATCCCCCTGCTGTCTGCCGGCAGCCAGGTTGCCACCATGTTCATCATGCAGAAGATGAACGACTCCGTTATCACCAACGAAAAGGGTATCCAGGACAAGGAAGTGGCCCAGAATTCTCAGGCCGCTCAGACCAACAAGGTCATGATGTGGATGATGCCCATCATGTCCCTGTGGATTGGCTTTACCGTTCCCTGCGCCCTGTCTCTGTACTGGCTGATCAGCGGCGTGGCAAGAACGCTGGAGGATACGATTCTCACCAAGCGTTACCGCAAGATTTACGATGCAGAGGATGCTATCCGCCTTCAGAAGGCTATGGAGCAGGACCGCATCGAGGCTGAGAAGGAGCGCATCCGCGCCGAGCGCCGGGCTGCAAATCCTGACGGCATCGTAAACAACACCAGCAAGAAGAAGCTGCAAAAGCAGCAGCACATGGCTGAGGAGGCTGCAAAGGCCGCCGCTGCCAAGGAATACGCCGCTAAGAAGGGTATTGTGGAGGAGAAGGCTGAGGAGAAGCCCTGTATGTCCGGCATCCCCGATCGTCCTTACTGCAAGGGCCGCGCCTATGATCCCAACCGTTATAAGACTACGGAGGAATAAACTATGGAGAAGACCATTGTAACTTCCGGCAAGTCCATCGATCTTGCCATTGATGCAGCACTGCAGCAGCTGGGTCTGGATCGTGACAGTGTCAGTGTTCAGGTCCTGCAGCAGGCAAAGAGCGGTTTCCTGGGCTTCGGTGCCCAGCCCGCAAAGGTTCAGGTGACCTACGAGGCTCCCGATGAGCAGCCCGAGGCTCCCAAGGTGGCACTGAGCAGCGCTTCTCGGAGCAAGCCCAAGAAGGCAGCTCCCAAGGCTCCCGAGGCACCGAAGGCAGAAGCTCCCAAGGTTGAGGCCCCCAAGGCAGAGGCTCCTAAGGCCGAGGCCCCCAAGGCTGAGCCCAAGGTGGAAGCACCCAAGGCACCGAAGGCACCCCGTCCCGAGCGCAAGCCCGAGGCTCCCAAGGCTCCCGCAGAGCCCAAGGTCTACGCCCCTGCAGAGCCCGGCTCTGTGGAGGAGAAGATTGAGCAGTTCCTCAAGGGTCTGCTGGAGCACATGGATTCCCAGGCAGTGCCCCACTGCTGGAAGGAAGAGGGCAGCACCTATAAGGTAGAGCTGGTAGGCGAGGATCTGGGTTATCTGATCGGCCGCCGGGGTGACACCCTGGATGCCATTCAGCACCTCACCAACTACACCATCAACAAGGATGTGGAAGGTCACATTCGGGTCAATGTGGATGCAGAGTGCTACCGTGAGAAGCGGGAGGACAGCCTCCGCCGCTACGCCCGCAAGAAGGCGCAGCAGGTTCTGAAGGCCCGCCGCCGCACCACTCTGGAGCCCATGAACGCTTACGAGCGTCATGTGGTTCATGCAGCTCTCCAGGATATGGAGAACATCACCACCCACTCCACCGGTGTGGAGCCCAACCGCCGTGTTGTGATTGAATACGTTCGGTAAGTACATCATCAAAAGGCACCTGCTTCGGC
>JAHHRT010000159.1 GCA_020025615.1 Oscillospiraceae bacterium
AGCATGGCCGCCGGCCATATCAGCAGGTTCGGGTATACTGCCGTGGGCCAGGACATATAAAGAATACAGGGAATGTATATCGCCGGTTTAATGGACTTTCTGGCATGGTGATAAACAAAACTGGATTCATACGCAGCACCGTACCGGCGCAGGTCACGTCTTCCCAGACCTTCCACCACAGCCACCAGAGCCACCATCACAAACAGGGGCACTGACAGCACCAGAATCGTCACCCGGACCAGCATCACCACCGTCACATATACCGTGGCCATCAGGTAATCATGCAGGTAATGCGCCAGCCAGCGGCCCAGGGTATCCACTTCCTGTATCACACTGTTATCGGCCGAAGCCCCCTGCTTCATCCAGGCCATAAATCCGCTGTCCACAAACAGCCACTGGTACGCCGTGGACACCCACTTCATCACCGTCACTGACGGCGTGGACAGCAGCAGACTGCGGGTAAATTCCGAGGATAACCAGCCCAGCTCGGTGCTCATGACCGCTTCACTGTGCTTCGCGCCCTGTTCAGGCCAGAAAAATGCAATACCCACGTACTCAATCAGCAGGCTCAGCAACAGGGAGGAGAGCACCATCCCGGCCAGTGCCCACGGCCAGCCCCACAGCAGGTTATACAGCAGCCCGTGCCGGCGTGGGGGTTGTGCGGCGTCAGGACGGTTCACATCACGACGGGAATCAGCCATGTCCGTCTCCTTCCGGCACATTCACGGCCGGGGCTTCATGCCACCACCCCTCTCCGGTGTGGTAATGACGCCGCATGGCTTCAGCCACTTTTGCAATGCTCTCCGGCATCAGCGCATCGTCCTTCTCTGACGCCGGCAGCGGCATCCGGATTTTCCACAACTGTCCGCCTTCCAGCAGGGCAAATGCCTGCCCCTTTGGCAGGGTGACGATATCCGCCGGCTCCAGTAAGGGAACCTTTACTGTACCAACGCGGTCCTGGGTGCTGGAGGTGAAATCCTGGCCGGACGTCACATCGGCGGTATCCTGATGTCCCGACACCAGTGTTTTGGTGTAAATCTCCACCTGAGGCAGTTGACTGGTCAGCAGCTCTGCCGTCCGGTTCTCCCTGACGCGCAGCATAATCATGTTATTGAAGTTACCCTGTACCTGGGCCGTTTTAGCCGCATTACCGATGCGGGCTTCAATATCCGAAGACGTCTGGGTATACGCCGTCATCTGCATACCGGCACCACCGCCCTTATTGATGAGCGGAATAAATTCATCGCCCATCAGTTCGTTGAATTCATCACAGTGCAGGTTGACCACATTTTTACTCTCCCCGGCACCGGGCAATCCGGCATTCATACCGTGTTTGTAGATATGTCCGGCCACACTCACCAGGTCTGCAAACATGGAGTTTCCCACGGCACTGGCCACCTCACTGTCACTGAGCGCGTCAAGACCGATATACACCACCGCCTTTTTACGTATCACCTGCTCCCAGTCAAACACGGGACGGGTATCGTTCATATCCAGGTAGTCCGGTGCCAACAGCTCTGCCGTCTTTCCTGTGGTCAGTTTTTCCAGCAACGGCAGCAGAGAGGCCACGATTTTATCGAAATAGGTCCGGTCATAACGTACCGCGCTTCGCAGACCATCCAGTATCGGGTCATACAGTTTCTTCCCGGCATCACTGCTGAGCGCCACCTCAATGGCCCAGATACGCACAGCATCCGGCTGGTTCTGCATGGTCCGGGGCACATCATTCTCACCCAGCACATTCATGTTATTCAGAATGGCGCTTTCCAGTTCCGGCATCTGTTCACTGACCACCTTTCCGGCATAGCGAATATAGAGGTCAGCAATATTATTCACATAGCGCATAATCAGCGTGTAATCCGGGCGTTCTCCCAGCGCCACCAGGGCGCGGGCAATGATATTGACAAAACGCCAGGCAAACTCCCGGAAAGCAGCACTGTTGCCTTCACCGGACAATTGCCCCGCCACACGGGTGGCCACTTCCGATACCCGGCCAAAACGCCCCACTGCATTATAGCGGGCAGAGATTTCCGGCCAGCCCAGATGAAAGATATAAAGCTCATCGCCCCTGCCGGCCCGGTGTGCTTCTGCCCAGACACGCAGCAACAGGTCAGCATCCCCTTTGGGGTCAAAGACAATGGTGACCTCTCCCCGGCGGATATCCTGTGTGACCAGCAGCTCTGCCAGCCGGGTTTTACCGACACGGGTGGTACCATAAACAATGGTGTGACCCACCCGCTCTCCCAGCGCCAGTGTCACATCCTGTTCATCCGGTTCAATACCATGCAGGGCCGGATTCCCGCCCACCGGCGGCAGGGGGCGTACCGGATTCAGCGGAGAGTCCTTGCGCAAAAGCTGCCCCAGACGGGGGACGGTATGCTCCGTTTTCAGCTCAAGCTGACGGGCCATCCGGTACAGCCAGCCGGGCTGAAGGTACCTGGCCACCTCCGGGCGCAGCGTATCCTGAAGGCGCTGGGTGTGTTTCTGTGTCCAGCGAAATCCCCGCCCCAGAAAAAGGCGCTGACGACTCACAGGTATCTGCCGGGTACTCATCACATAACGGGGCAGACGCCGCAGATTGCGACGGTAGCGGATAACCTTCATTCCCTGGCGAAAACGGACCGCTGCCAGAACACCAAAACCGGCAGCAGTGGCATAACTGACCGACGGCGCGAGCGCCACCGCCCAGGGCGCTGTCACACAGACAC
>JAHHRT010000016.1 GCA_020025615.1 Oscillospiraceae bacterium
AAATGCGAAATTCAGAAAGACAGGGGAAGCGTATGACCTGGGAAAAATTCAAAAATATGACCATCCGGCAGAAAATCGACCACATTTGGGAGTATTACCGATGGCCTATTCTGGTGGCGGTGGTGGCGCTGGGCTTTGTCATCAGCTGGATTCACGGCATTGTGACGGAGAAAGAGCCGCTGCTGAATGTGGTGATGGTCAACGCCTACGGAAGGACCCCGGACGGAGAGGCGTTTCAGCCCTTTCTGGAACAGGCGGGGTATGAATATTATGATGGCGCTGTGACGGTGAATAAGAATGTCCAGCTGAACGGGTCGGACGGCACCCAGAATTTCGGCGGGGGCCAGTTGCTGATGTGTACCATTGCAGCGGGGGAGCCGGACCTGTTTTTCTGGGATACCCGGGAGGTGCTGCCTCCCTTGAAAGGCGGCGCTCTTCGGGACCTGCGGGAGATTCTCTCCCCGGAGCTGCTGGAACAATATGAGGACAGTCTGGTATATGCCGAGAATCCCGACACCGGGGCGTCATATCCCTGCGGAATCTATCTGGAGGAAAATCCCTGGATTCGGGAACAGAGATATTATGAAAGCTGCACCGTGGGTGTGGCGGCCTGCGTCAAGGACGAAAAGCTGGCAGGAGCGGTTCTCGGCGCAATCTTAACCCAATAAAACAAAACGCAATAATAGGAAAAGCACCGAATTCTGAGGAATTCGGTGCTTTTCCTATTATAAGAGGTTCAGAATGGCTTCTGCATACTGTGCACAGGTGGTGCCGCCGGGCTCTACCGTAAGGGGGCAGCGCTCCAGGGCGCTTTCCAGCCGCTGAGCGGCTTGGGGACGGCAGATATGCCGCAGAAGCATTGCTTCGGCCTTCAAAATGCTGGCGGGGTTTGCATAGGCACCCAGGCCTTCTTCAATGAGCCGGGGAGCGGAGCCGTGAATGGCTTCAAACATGGCGTACCGGTCGCCCATGTTGGCGCTGCCGGCAGTGCCTACACCGCCCTGAATCTGGGCGGCTTCGTCGGTGATGATATCGCCGTAGAGGTTGGGCAGCAGGAACACCTGGAACTGGCTGCGGATGGCGGGATTTACCAGGTTTGCAGTCATAATGTCGATGTACCAATCGTCCACAGTGATTTCCGGATAATCCTTGGCCACTTCGTGGCAGATGGCGGTGAACTTGCCGTCTGTCTTCTTCATGATATTGGCCTTGGTGACAATGGAGACCCGGTTCTTGCCGTTCTGCCGGGCAAACTCAAAGGCGGCACGGGCGATTCGCTCTGTTCCGGGATCGGTGGTGACCTTAAAGTCCACAGCCATACCGGGAAGCTCTACGCCCCGGCTGCCCAGAACGTATTCTCCCTCGGTGTTCTCCCGGTAGAAGGTCCAGTCGATGCCCTCCTGGGGGATGGACACCGGGCGCACATTGGCATAGAGATCCAGCTCCCGGCGCAGGGTCACATTGGCACTTTCCATCTTGCCGCCCATGGGGGTGGTGGTGGGGCCTTTCAGAAGTACATCACAGGACTTAATCTGTGCCAGGGTATGACTGGGCACGGACTGGCCCAGGGCCAGACGGTTTTCAATGGTCAGCCCTGCAATGGGCTTCAAAATCACGGTACCTGCGGCAATTTCCGATTTCAGCAGGTATTTCAGTACCTTTACCGCCTGCTCCATGATAATGGGGCCGATGCCGTCACCGTCCACAAGGCCGATGGTGACGGTTTTCTTTTTGGAAAAATCCACCTTTTCGGTGTTCATAGCCTGAATTCGGGAGAGCTGTTCTTCCAGAATCTTACGGAAGCTCTCGCAGGCAAGGTCCAGCTGGTTCATTGTCCGCCCTCCTTGGTATAGTTTAACAGGCCGCCGCTGAGAAGAATTTTCTGCTGCCGCTTGGAAAGCTGGCAGTTTGCGGAAATGGCCTTTCCGGTGGTCTTATCCAGAACGGTAAAGACGCCGGTTTCCATGCTGCTGAGAATATGGCTGATTTCCAGCACATGGTCCTGCTGCAGCTCCTCGTAATCCTGGGGATCTGCAAAGGTCAGGGGCAGGATTCCTGCGTTAATCAGGTTGGCTACATGGATCCTGGCAAAGCTCTTTGCCAGAACACAGCGGATGCCTAAGTACATGGGCACCAGTGCGGCGTGCTCCCGAGAGGAACCCTGACCGTAGTTGCTGCCGCCGATGATCATGCCGTCCCCAGCAGCCTTGGCCCGTTCCGGGAAGGTGGGGTCGCAGACCTCAAAGCAGAACTGGGAGAGCTTGGGGATATTGCTGCGGTAGGGGAGAATCTTGGCACCTGCGGGCATGATGTGGTCGGTGGTGATGTTATCGCCCACTTTGAGCACTGCTTTGGCTTCCAGGGTATCGGAGAAGGCCTTGGACTGGGGGAACTCCTTGATGTTGGGGCCTCTCAGAACTTCTACGGTGCTGCCATCGGCTGCGGGAGCCAGAACGGCAGAGTCGTCAATATGGAAGGCATCGGGAAGTGCCACCGGGGCAATGGGCTCCAGGGTGGTGGGATCGGTGATGTATCCTGTGAGGGCCGAGGCTGCGGCGGTCTCCGGGGATACCAGATAGACCTGACCGTCCTTGGTGCCGCTGCGGCCCAGGAAGTTTCGATTAAAGGTCCGAAGGCTGACACCGCCGGAGTTGGGGGAGAAGCCCATGCCGATACAGGGGCCGCAGGCACATTCCAGCACCCGGGCGCCGGAGGCCAGAATGGAAACCAGGTCCCCGGACTGGGCCAGCATGGTGAGAACCTGCTTGGAACCGGGGGAGATGGACAGGCTGACACCGGGAGCAATGGTTTTGCCTTTCAGCATTGCGGCGACCTTGCGCATATCCACCAGGGAGGAGTTGGTGCAGGAGCCGATACAGACCTGGTCTACCTTGACGCCCTTGAGACTTTCCACCGTAGCCACGTTGTCAGGGCTGTGGGGGCAGGCAATCAGGGGTTTCAGGGTGCTGAGGTCAATGTGGATGATTCGGTCATACTGGGCATCCGGGTCGCTGGCAAGGGGGGTAAAGTCAGCTTCTCGGCCCTGGGCCTTCAGGAAGGTCCGGGTTACGTCATCGGAAGGGAAAATAGAGGTGGTGGCACCCAGCTCTGTGCCCATGTTGGTGATGGTAGCTCGCTCGGGGACGGAGAGGGTTTCAATACCGGGGCCGCCCCACTCGATGATGGCTCCCACGCCGCCCTTCACGGAGAGAATCCGCAAAAGCTCTAAGCTCACATCCTTAGCGGTGACATAGGGGCGGAGCTTTCCGGTGAGGTTCACCTTGAACATCTTGGGCATGGTGATGTAGTAGGCACCGCCGCCCATGGCCACGGCTACGTCCAGGCCGCCGGCACCAAAGGCCAGCATACCCAGGCCGCCCCCGGTGGGGGTGTGGCTGTCGGAGCCAATGAGGGTTTTGCCGGGCTTTCCGAACCGCTCCAAATGCACCTGATGACAGATGCCGTTGCCGGGGCGGGAGAAGTAGACACCGTGCTTAGCGGCTACGGTTTGGAGATACCGATGGTCGTCGGCGTTTTCAAAGCCGCACTGCAGCGTGTTGTGGTCTACATAGGCGACGCTGAGTTCTGTTTTGACCCGGGGGATTCCCATGGTTTCAAATTCCAGATAGGCCATGGTTCCTGTGGCATCCTGGGTGAGGGTCTGGTCGATGTGGATTGCCACCTCACTGCCGGGCGTCATATCGCCGGACACCAGATGTGCGGCGATGATCTTCTGCGCAATTGTCTTACCCATTGTAATTGAGCCTCCCAATCAGATTTTGCTGTGCATTGGAAATGTGGCGGTAGGTAGCCCGGTAGGCTTCCTCCGCGTCCCCGGACTCCACGGCCTTGAAGATCTCCTTGTGCTCATGGACGCACTTAATCAGCCGATGTTCATCTTCAATGGAGATCTTACGGTAGCGGCGGGTCTTGCGGTGCAGAGGGGCCAGGGTGTCCTGGATTACGGTGCGGTGGCTCATATGGCACAGCGCATCGTGAAATTCATCATCCAGCTGACGCATATGCTCAAAGTCTCGCTTCTCTGCATAGAAGTCATGAAGCTCCAGAATGTGCTTCAGCTCTGCCAGACCCTCGGGGGTGGCGTTTTTGGTGGCATAGTAGCTTGCGAGGCCTTCGATGTGCTTTCGCATACTCATAATGTCCATGAGATCGTCCTCGGTGATGCCGAGAACCACGGAGCCCTTGCCGGAGTCGGCAATGAGCCGCTCCTGCTCCAGCCGCCGCAGTGCTTCCCGAATGGGGGTCCGGCTGACACCCAGCTGCTCCACCAGCTTGAGCTCGGTGAGAATCTCTCCACGGGGGTAAACACCTACGATAATATCATTTTCCAGCTTCTCAAATACCTGATCTGCCAGAGAAACGGTCTTAAAACCTGCCATGTTCGGTAACCTCCTTATCGCTTCTGAAATCGGTCCCCGGAAAGGGAGTGAATCTTGTCTTCCAGTTCCTTGGTGGACAGCACAGTCTGTCTGCCTGCCTCATATTCTGCATCCACCCAGTCCTTCAGCTGACACACCAGAGGATCGGTTTTCTGAACCTTCTCTCCCTCCGGCAGCCGGTAGTGCTGGTTGATCCAGTAGGCAATGCCCGCAAGGCCGGAGGACTTGCCGATTTCCACAGAAGCAGGACGGTTCAGAAGCTTTTCCGTATCAAAGATGGTGTAGATTTCGGGATCCTTGAGAAGACCGTCGGCGTGGATGCCTGCCCGGGTGACGTTGAAGTTCTGGCCCACAAAGGGGGTCATCACCGGGATTTCGTAGCCAATCTCATGGGCGAAGTAGTCGGCAATCTCTGTGATTACCGTGGGGTCCATGCCGTCCAGAGAACCACGGAGAGAGGCGTATTCAAAGACCATGGCTTCCAGAGGGATGTTTCCGGTGCGCTCGCCAATGCCCAGCAGGGAACAGTTGACAGCACTGGCACCGTAGAGCCAGGCGGTGGTGGCGTTGGGGACGGCCTTATAGAAGTCGTTGTGGCCGTGCCACTCCAGCAGCTCGCTGGGAACATCCGAATAGTGCTGCAGACCGTAGATAATACCGGCGACGCTTCGGGGCATGGCGGCTTCCGTATAGGGAACGCCGTAGCCCATGGTATCGCAGGCCCGAATCTTCACAGGGATTCCGGCCTCTCGGGAGAGGGCCTGAAGCTCATTGACAAAGGGAACCACGAAGCCGTAGAAGTCGGCCCGGGTGATGTCTTCCAGGTGGCACCGGGGTACCACACCGGCATCAAAGGCATCCTTCACAACAGAGAGGTAGTGCTCCAGCGCCTGGGAACGGGTCATCTTCATCTTTTTGAAGATGTGATAGTCGCTGCAGGAGACCAGCACGCCGGTCTCCCGGATGCCCAGCTCCTTCACCAGTCGGAAGTCCTCTTTGTTGGCCCGGATCCAGCTGGTGATCTCCGGGAACTTGAGGTCCAGCGCCATGCACTTTTCCAGGGCTTCCCGGTCCTTCTTGCTGTAGATGAAGAACTCTGTCTGCCGGATTACGCCATAGGGGCCGCCCAGCTTGGAAAGGAGCTTATAGATGTTTACAATCTGGTCCACGGAATAGGGCTCCACGGACTGCTGACCGTCCCGCAGGGAGGTATCGGTGATCCAGATGTCTTCCGGCATATTCATAGGAACCCGGCGGTGGTTGAATGCCACCTTGGGGACGGTGCCGTAGCTGTAGATGTCCCGCTGGAGGTTGGGTTCCTGAACATCCTGGAGGGAGTATTTATAGGATTTCTGTTCCAAAAGGTTGGTTCGGCTGGAGATCTCAAGCATAGGGGTCTGCTCCTTTCATTTCGTGATTGACTGCTCGTCAATGTGTGTTCAAGTATTTATGTATACAATTATACACGCAGAAAGCGAGTTGTCAAGAGAAAATTTACGAGAGAATAACAAAAGTATTTGTACTGAGGACATACGGCGATCAGGTGTCTGCCGAAGCGGTAAAATTAAGAAATGATATTGAGTATCCCAGGCTATTGTGGTATATCTATATCTGATAGAAGGTGCAGCAAAAATTAGCAGCAATGCGCTCGCTTAGGTAAAAATGAATCTGTTTCTGCCTAATGTTTTGGAAACATTTGCACTGCTTTTGGACTGTACGCCCAATGAAATATTTGCGCTTACAACAGAAGAAGGGGGTAACTACGAATGAATTCGCATTTATTATTTTCTACTTATATGCAGTTTAAATCACAGGAATTCGCACTTCGGTGGGCCCGGGAGCATCTCCCACCTGAAAAATACAAGGCCATTTACAATTCCTACTGCACTTTAATGAAGCGGACAGTGATTTTTGTGCTGGCGTGCTGTGTGCCGATTATATGCATCGGCTTGTACTTCACCTTTGAAACACCGATTGCCGACCGCATCGAAGCCGCTGCAACCCCGGCAGGTGCCACCGGCTGGGTAACTGCCAGATGTGATTATGACGGCAATTTTTTCTGGACCCATGATTCTAAAGCATACGAGTACCCGCTGGCGGAATACGGCCTTGACCCCGCTTATTACCACTTTGGTCAGAAGCTGAATGTGTATGTCAACGATGATCAGGAAATCATCGCAGTGACCGCAACCCATGAAGGCACAGAAGCCAGCACCTGGGAGGTCTGTATCAGCATCCTGGTGACGCTTATTTTACCGACGGTTCTGATTTTATGCGTCTACCGTCCCATTGCCCGCCGCACCTTCGGCAAAGAATGGTATGAATTTAATCAGCAGTTCAAAGACGGCTCGCTTACCGACTTTTGAGAGATTGCCGTATCATTCCATTTTTAAGAGAATGAATATTTGTAAAAATTAAGAAACACCGCCGAAATTTGGGGATTACCCAATTTCGGCGGTGTAATTGTTAAGCTGATTTTTACGAAATCCGATTATGCGGCAGAACCTTCTCAGAGAACACACAGTTTTCATGATTTTTGCGTTTTACCGTTTTGCGACCATCGGCCCGTTTCCTCTGGGGCGATTTTTCATCACCAGGTTTTTAGAATTTCCAGAATGGCATCCTCGTAGTCATCATCAAAGTCCTCGCTGCGCCCGCAGCAGCGGACGTTGCTCTCTGCTCCGCGCTCCGGGGCAGGGTACTCCCAGATATGGTAGGACAGGCCCCGATGACAAAAGTCAATACTGCCGCAGTCATTGTTTTCAAAGTAAGTATAGGGCATATTGTTTTTGGTCATGTAGTCCTGGATCTTTGCAAGTCTCATGGTGTTCCCTCCGTGCGTTGTTTTCTATAGTATACCCCAAAAGGAGAGATTCGTCAAATAAGGTACAAAAGGTGAAAAAAAGAGGCTGTGCCTGTTGGCACAGCCCGGGAGACTGGCGAAAATGGTCATATTTCCGTAGACGGAAAGGAAGATAGTGTGAAAGAAACCCATCAGGGGTGTCTTTCACGTTCAATCCTCCTGGATTTCAGAACGCAAATGTTCTGAAATCCAGCCCCAGCGGGGAGAAAAGGCTTTTCGACACGAATGGGGGGCTGTGCCAACAGGCACAGCCCCCCATTCAGAGATCAAATTTCCTTATACATGGCGGCGGCATCATCCTTGCGGACGGTTTCAGCCACCTGAAGGACCTCCACGCACAGCGTGCGGGTGCCCAGGGCAATCTCAAGCTTGTCTCCGACCTTGACATCATAGCTGGCCTTAACCACCCGTCCGTTGACGCTGATGCGGCCATTGTCACAGGCTTCATTGGCAACCGTGCGGCGCTTGATCAGTCGGGAGACTTTCAGATATTTGTCAAGACGCATAGAAAAAACTCCTTATTTTGCCACAGCGTCCCGCAGCACCTTGCTGGCCTTGAAGGCAGGAACGCGGGTCGCAGGAATCTCAATGGCTTCTTTGGTGTGGGGATTGCGGCCCACCCGGGCTTCCCGCTGCTTGGACTCGAAGGTGCCGAAGCCGGACAGCTGGACCTTGTCACCATTTACCATGGCGGCAGTGATGGCATCAATGGCAGCATTCAGGACCTGCTCTGCGTCCTTCTTGGCAACACCGGTGTTCTCGGAGATGATCGCAATCAGTTCGGTTTTATTCATAATATTGGCTCCTTATTTCTTTCCATACAAAAATCGTACTTAAACTAACATATTTCAGGAAAATTTTCAAGTTATTTTTTGAAAATAATTATAAATGGAGGAATTTTACGATTTTTTCGCCCTTGGGCAGGAGCATGCAGTCTTCTTTTGTCAGAACCTTGCCCTTGCAGACTGCGACACCGTAGGCAGCCACGCCTACCAGCACAGGCAGTGCACACAGCAGCAGCTGACTGGTTATGCCCAGACGCACAAGGCCCATCCAGCTCAGCCAGGCCAGGGCACCCATGAACAGGGCTGCAAAGAGAGCATGGCTCATGTTTTTAAAGAAGGCGGGGGCATGGGGAATCAACTGGCGGATGGAGGCGATGTTGAGCACAGAGATTACGGCATAGCACAGCAGGGTGCCGATGGGAGTGCCCAGAATACCGATGTGGGGATTTCCGGTGAGAATATACACCGTTACCAGCTTCAGCACGCCGCCCAGGAACATATTGATGACAGGACGGTTGACAAAACCGTGGGCCTGCATAATGGCGGTGGTCACCAGCACAATGGCATTAAAGATTACGCTGAGACCCAGAACTGTCATGAGCTTGGTGGAAAGAATCAGGTCAGCCCCCTTGTAGCGGCCCAGCAGGGCAGTCACAGGCCGGGCCAACACAGCAAGACCAATGGCACAGGGCATAGCCACCAGGCTCATAATCCGAATGGCGGATTCCTCGGTGGACTTAGCACCCTGGTCGTTGAGCTGGGTCAGGTGGGCGGTGATGGCGGGGATGATGCTGATGGTGATGGGGGTGATAAAGGCGCAGGGCATATTGAAGATGGTCTGGGTCATGTTGTACACGCCCTTCATATCGTCAGCCTGCATCTGGCTGATGCCCTGGGCCAGCAGCTGTCCCATATAGATCTTGGTCTCCAGCATGGTGAGAATTTGCAGACCGGCGGAGCCAATGGTGATGGGGATGGCAATGATGAGCAGGCCTTTGGCAGTGGCGCCGAAGGGGAAGGCCTCTTCATTGGTCTGGGGCAGGCTCTTGTAGCTCTTGCGGAAGCAGCCGAAGAGGTACACAGCGGAGAGGAGACAGCTGGCGGTAACACCGAAGATGGCACCGGCGGCTGCAAAGGGAATACTGCCGGTCATTTTGAGAAGCAGCACCGCAGCCAGCATACCGACCAACAGCTTTACCACGGCTTCCAGCACCTGAGATATGGAGGTGGGGAGCATATTGCCCTGACCCTGGAAGAAGCCGCGGTAGGTGCTCATAACGCAGATGAGGAACACCGAGGGGCCCAGAGCACCGATGGCAGCCCAGGCGTCCGGCTGATTGAGAAAGTTTGCCAGCTGACGGCAGAACACCGTCATCAGCAGGCTTCCGGCAAGGCCCAGGCCCAGGAAAATACTCCGGGCGGTGGTATAGACCCGGCGGACCTGATTATAGTGCCGCAGGGCGCTGGCCTGTGAAATCATCCGGCTCATGGCAACCGGAAGTCCGGCGGTGGAAACCATCAGCAGAACCGCGTAGATTTCGTAGGCGGTGTTAAAGTAGCTGAATCCCTGCTTGCCGATGATGGCGTTCAGAGGAATCTTGTAGAGTGCACCGACCACCTTAACAATGACCGTAGCCATGGCGAGAAGCGCTGTGCCATGGAGGAAGGATTGCTTCTTTTGTGCTTCAGACATGATGCCCCTCCTTAGTTTTTGGAATCGTCAAACAGTCTGGGAATGGCATAAGTAGTCAGTTCTTCCACCACGTTCTTGAGGTCGATGGTGGGGAACTGTCCGTTCTGATAGAGAATCTTGCCGCGCACCATGGTCATGGCTACGTCGCCGCCCTTGGCGGAGTAGACAAGGCCGCTGAGTACGTTGTGGCAGGGCATGAGATGGGGGGCGGAGAAGTCCACCAGGACAATATCTGCGTCCATGCCCACTTCCAGCATACCGCACTGGTCGGACCGGCCCTGGGCCTGGGCACCGCAGACGGTAGCCATCATCAGGGCAGCGTTGCAGGGCAGGGCTGCAGGGTCTCCGGCAACCGCCCGGGCGGAGAGGGAAGCACCCCGCATGACCTCAAACATATCCAGATTGCCGCACTCAATGGCACCGCCGGTGCCAAGAGCCACGTTCATGCCAGCCTTGACGCTGTCCAGAATGGGGGTGGAGGGCTGTCCGTTCTTTGCATCCGCCAGAGGGGTTGCCACAGCGGAAACCTTCTTCTTGCCCAGGAGCTTCCGCTCCTGCTCCGTGAGGAAATTACAGCCCGCAGCGGTGGCGGGGACGGCAAACAGCCGATGGAAGTCCAGCAGCTCGCCGGGGTTCATGCCGGTGCGGTCCAGGCAGGAATCCACCTCGCCCTGGGTCTGGGCCAGATGAAGCTGGACACCGATGCCCTTTTCACAGGCATAGCCTGCCAGAGCTTCCCAAAGCTTATAGTTGCTGGTGTACTCGGCATAGATGCCGGCATCGATGCGGATTCGGCCGTCATCGTAGCCGTTCCACTTGTCTACCACCCGGCACAGCTCCTGGCACTGCTCATCGGTATCGAAATCGAAGTCCTCGTTTTCGTCGATGAAGCGGTAGGAGGAGAGGGCCAGATTGGCTTTAATTCCGGATTCAGCCACAGCCTCAGCAGTGGCGTTGGGGTAGTAGTAGAGGTCGGACACAGAGGTCACACCGAAGCGCAGGCACTCGGCAATGGACAGCAGAGATGCAGCCTTGGCACAGCGGGAGTCCATCTTGGCTTCCTTCTGGAGCAGGGCTTCCAGGGCGGCGGTCTGGCTCAGGTCGTCGCTGTAGCTGCGGAGCACGGAGGTAGCCAGGTGGGTGTGACAGTTCACAAGACCGGGCATGGCAACCATTCCGGTGCCGTCAATGATGGCCTTGGGGGGCTCCTCGGGGACCTTCTTGGAAATGGAGACGATCTTGCCGCCGTCAATGCCGATGTTGGCACCGAACAGGACCTCCATCCGGGGATTCATAGTAACAACGGTGACGTTAGAAATGAGAGTATCCAAAATTAAGCTTCCTTTCGTTTAGGGATCATTTCATAAGCCGGAAGAGTTCTTCCTTCTGGCTGAGAACGGAGTCCAGCATTTCAATGTACTGCTCCGGGAATTTCGGGTTATGGAATCGCTGCAGGCGGCCGTTTGGCAGATTTACCTTGTTCATACCGCCGCCGCCCAGGGACAGGATGGTGTGCAGCTCCTCCATCATATAGATATTATAGAGGCAGTCCAGACCGTCCCGGCTCCAGCCTACGTTCTCAAAGGAACCGGACATATACTTCTGGCGGTAGAGATAGTAGGGCTTGTAGTTCAGTCCCCGCAGGGTGCTCTCGGCATAGCGGACCATCTGGGTGACATCCTCGGCAGAGGGCAGGTTTTCCCGGTGCTCAAAAAGGTCTGCGCCCTTTTTAAGGGCCAGGGTATGGACAGTGATGTTGGCGGGATCCAGTGCTGCTACCTGGTCCAGACTGCGGCAGAAGCCCTCGGGGGTGTCCTTGGGCAGTCCGGCAATCAAATCCATATTGATGGCAGTGAAGCCTGCATCCACGGCTTCCCCATAGGCACGGACCACATCCTGGGCCTTATGGGGCCGACCGCAGGCCCGGAGCACGTGATCTTCCATAGTCTGGGGATTGATGCTCATGCGGTCTGCACCGTGGGCACGGATGGTTTTCAGCTTTTCGGCATCCAGAGTGTCAGGCCGTCCGCCCTCCACGGTGAATTCAATGCACCGGGACAGGTCGAAGGAGTCGGTGATGGCATCCATCAGCCGGGCCATCTGGGAGCTTGACAGGGTGGTGGGGGTGCCGCCGCCGATGTAGATGGTGCGCAGGGACTTCCCGGACTGGGAAAGCAGCTGGCCGGAGACCCGGATTTCCTGCATCAGGGCATCCAGATAGGGCTCCAGCAGCTCGGTTTTCCGGCCTACCGTCCGGCTCACAAAGCTGCAATAGGTGCAGCGGGTGGGACAGAAGGGAATTCCCACATAGAGGGAAATGTCGTTTTCGTCCATCTTCCGCACAGCATTTACGGTGGAGATAGAACAGTCCACCGCCAGCTTTCGACGGTCGTCGGTGACGTAATACACATCCCGCAGAAGCCGGTCGGCAGAAGCGGGGGTGCCGCCCTCCAGCATATGCTTGGTAGTGATCTTGGTGGGGCGAACGCCGGAGAGAGCGCCCCAGGCGGGGGCGTGGTCCAGAAGCTGGACAGCGGCTAAGTAGTAGCTCTGCTGTAAAAGCTGGCGGCGCAGACGGACCGTCTCCCGGTCAGCCTTCAATCTGCGGCTGGCGGAGACGGTTTGCCCGTTCAGTGTGATTTTGGTGGAGGCAGTGAGATAGACTTGTCCCCGATGGAGGGTAGAAACGGCCTCTCCCTCCGGGGTGTCCCGAAACAGAGACAGCTGTAACTGCTCCACGGCATAGCGGTCATCATGACCGATGAGTGTTAGTTTCATGAGGGATCCTCGATTATCTGAGATATGGATTATACCGCTTTTCTTCCGCCAAAGAGGTCGATTCTCCGTGACCGGGGAAGACGCGGTAATTTTCGGTGAGCTGGGACAGCCGATGCAGAGAGGCTTTCATGGCGCTGCTATCGCCGCCGGGGAGATCTGTTCGGCCGCAGGAGCCGGCGAACAGGGTGTCGCCGGAGAACATACAGCCTTCGGCGAGCAGGCAGACAGAGCCGGGCGTGTGGCCCGGGGTATGCAGCACGGAAACAGAAATTCCGGCGGCTTCCACCTGGCTCCCTTCGCCATAGGTATCGGTGTAGTAGAGGGGACCGGCGGTCATCTCCGGGGGCATGGACAGGTCATCCTGACACAGGAATACCCGGCAGTCGGTCTCGGCGGTCAGCAGCCGGACGGCCCCCACATGGTCAAAATGACCGTGGGTCAGTAAAATGGCATCCAGGGTGAGCCCTTGCTCGTCCAGGCAGTCGAGAATGGTCTCCGGCTGGTAGCCCGGATCGATGACGATGCAGTGGGGATCACCGTCCTGGTGGACGATGTAACAATTGGTCTGGTAGAGTCCCAGGGGCAGAGTGTGGATTTTCAGCATGAAGTCCTCCTTATCCTCTTCTGGGGGTGTCCATCAGCTGGTCGGTGTCCAGAATCAGGGTCACCGGGCCGTCATTGACGGATTCGACCTTCATATCGGCGCCGAAGCGTCCGTGCTGGGGCGGATAGCCCAGGCTTTCGCAGTCGGCAAGGAACTTTTCATAGAGGGTATTTCCCAACTCCGGGTTGGCGGCTTCGGTAAAGCTGGGGCGGCGGCCCTTACGGCAGTTTCCGTAAAGGGTGAACTGGCTCACCACCAGGACTTCGCCCCCAACCTGGTCAAGCCCCAGGTTCATCTTTCCGTTTTCGTCCTCGAAGATTCGCAGACCCAGAGCCTTTTCGGCGAGATACCGACATTCTTTCTCCGTGTCCTCCGGGCCGACACCCAGGAGAATGAGAAAGCCTTTTCCGATTTTCCCTACAATCTCACCGTCAATGGCAACGCTTGCAGAGGATACTCTTGTTAAAATGGCGCGCATACTGGTTCCTCCTATTATAAAATGAATGGATGTCAGTTTTGGCCCCGGCGGGTGCCGGTGATGTCCCGGATGTTCAGCAGCTTATTGCGAATGGATTCCAGCTCCGCCACATTCTTGACTTCAAAGCGGACAGTGAATACAGAGCGTCCGTCGGGCAGATCCCGACCGTTCAGCTCCTTGAGCCGCACATGAGCGGCAGACAAGACGGTGGCAATATCCAGCAGCAAACCGTCTCGCGTCAGGCAGTCCAGCTCCAGAGTGGTGTCGAAAGGCTGCTCCTCCTGAACGGCCCAGCGCACCCGGACCCAGCGGGCTGCCTGGTGAGGCTCGCCGCGGTGCTGGGCGTTGGGGCAGTCTGCCCGGTGGATGGACACGCCGAAGCCCTTGGTGACAAAGCCGACAATGGGGTCCCCGGGGACGGGGGCGCAGCACTTGGCAAACTTAATCATGCAGGAATCAATGTCCTCCACGATGACACCGTTGATGGCGTGGCGGTTGAGTTTATTGGGATCGGACTCGAGGCAGGGATGGGGAAGGTTCATCTTCTCGTTGGCCTGAACCTTCAGAGCCTTATTGATGTCATCCCGGATTCGGCCCACAGCCTTGATTGCGGTGAGACCGCCATAGCCGATGGCGGCGTACATATCCTCCCAGCTCTCAAAGGACAGCTTTTTGAGCAGCTGAGGCCCGATTTCCGGTTCTACCGTGATGGACAGGGGCAGGCCGCTGCGGCGCATTTCGGATTCAAAGGAGGAACGCCCGTGGATGATGTTTTCTTCCCGCTTTTCCTTCTTGAACCACTGCTTGATCTTGGTCCGGGCCTGGTTGGATTTACAGATATTGAGCCAGTCACGGCTGGGGCCCTTGGCGGACTTGGAGGTAAGAATCTCCACAATGTCGCCGTTTTTCAGGGTGGCATCGATGTTGGAGATTCGATTGTTCACCTTGGCACCCACCATGGAGTTGCCAACGCCGGAGTGAATGGCATAGGCAAAGTCAATGGGGGTGGAGCCGGAGGGCAGAGAGACGATGCGGCCCTTGGGGGTAAAGACAAAGACCTCGTCGTTGAACATATCGATTTTCAGGGACTGCACATATTCCTCGGCATCGGAATCCTGCTGGCTTTCCAGAAGCCGGCGGACCCACTCAAAGTCCTTTTCCGTGCCGCCGCCGGTGCCCTGCTTGTATTTCCAGTGGGCTGCAATACCGTATTCTGCGGTCTCGTGCATATCCCAGGTCCGAATCTGAACCTCGAAGGGAATACCCTGGGAGCCGATGACCGTGGTGTGCAGGGACTGGTACATATTGGGCTTGGGGGTGGAGATATAGTCCTTAAACCGTCCGGGGACCAGATTAAACAGGTCGTGGATATGGCCCAGAACGTTGTAGCAGTCGGGAATGGTGTCCACAATGACCCGGAAGGCATAGATGTCGTAGAGCTCATCGATGGTCTTATCCTGGGCCTGCATCTTGCGGTAGATGGAGTAGACGTGTTTGATTCGTCCGTAGGTGGTGTTGCGGATGCCCATGGCGGTGAGCCGTTCGGTGATTTTTCCCTGGATGGTGCGCATGAAGGCCTCATCCTGCTCCTTGTGCGCCTGGAGATAGCTCATGATTTCCCCGTATTCCACGGGAGCCAGGTAGCGCAGGGAGGTGTCCTCCAGCTCCCACTTGATCTTCTGCATACCAAGACGGTGGGCCAGGGGGGCATAGATGTCCATGGTCTCCCGGCATTTGAGAATCTGCTTGGCAGGGGTCTGGTACTGCATGGTCCGCATATTGTGCAGACGGTCGGCAATTTTAATGAGAACCACCCGGATATCCTTGGACATAGCCATGAACATCTTGCGGAGGTTTTCCATCTGGGCCTGTTCTGAAGAGGAGAAGTTGGCCCGGGTCAGCTTGGTAACACCCTCCACCAGCTCTGCAACGGTGCGCCCGAAGAGCTTTTCGATATCCTCGTGGGAAGCGTCGGTATCTTCGATGCAGTCGTGCATCAGGGCAGCCAGAATGGCGTCCATGTCAAGGCCCATTTCTGCGACGATTTGGGCCACTGCCAGAGGATGGATGATATAGGGGGAGCCGTCCTTCCGCTTTTGCAGCTGATGCTTGGCACTGGCATAGTCCACTGCCTTATTCACCAGGTCCATATCTGCGCCGGGCATATGTTCCTGAATGGCGGCGCACATGGCGGCGTAGTGTTGTTCAAAAGTTTCCATTACGATCAGCTCTCTTTCGCTTTCATCAGCCGCTGCAGCGTCTGGCTTTGGCTGAGATCTGCCTTGTGATCCGAGGGGATCAGGCGGATGGATAAATTCTTATGCTGCCGGACTACCCGCAGCAGCCGGACGTCCTGGAAAATATCCAGGCAGGTCATCATCTGGCCCAGGTTCATGGGCTTGCCGGACCAGCGGACGATTTTGCGGCACAGGCACATGGGGGATTCCTCAATGGAATTGCCCATACCGGCGAGATACCGCCAGACAGTTGCCAGCATAGGCCGATCAGGGGTCAGAACTGCGGCAACATCCGGGGTCAGCCGGTCCTCCCGCAGGGCGCGGTAGCCGGCGGTTTCCGGGGTACAGGGAACGGCACAGCTGGGGCGGATATCCAGTACATTCATCTGAACGCTCCGCTCTCCGCGGTATTCATTGATTTGGGGGGTAAAGGCTACGTCCACCAGATCTCCCGGCTGGACAGCGGCACTCTCCGAGCATACGGAGAAATAAATGGCGCCCAGGGTATACCGCCCGCTGCGCAGACGCAGACGCATATGTCTGCCGCCGCCCACCAGGTGGATTCGCTCAATGAGCAGATTTTTCATCATCAGCACCGGCTTGGGACAGCCGTTGCCGCAGGGCTCTAAAATATCCAGAGATTCGACATTGGGGATCGTCATAAGCTCCGGGGAAATCACACAGTCTACATCCAGAAGCGTCCGGGGGGTGTCATCGCTGAAATAATCAGCAGCCAGGGCACAGACCTGACGGCGGAACTCCGGAATGTTATCACGGCTGATGGTAAAGCCAGCCGCCAGCTCGTGACCGCCGTAGCTCTCGAGAAGCGGGGAGAGGGCGGTGAGAGAGGCGAAGAGGTTAAAGCCGCCATGGCTCCGGGAGCTGGCCTTGCCGTGCTCTCCGTCCAGACAGATGAGGAAGGCGGGGCAGGCATATTCCTCGGCAATGCGGCTGGCAACAATGCCCACCACACCCTGGTGCCAGCTTTCGTCTGCCAGAACAATGGCCTCGGGAAGCTGCCCCATGGGAAGCATGGACACCGCCTGCTGGTAGATTTCCGATTCCACAGCCTGACGGCGGCGGTTCAGGTCACACAGCTGTTCCGCCAGAGCATCGGCCCGAACGGGGTCATCGGTGAGAAACAGCTCCACAGCAAGGTCGATCTGCCCCATGCGCCCGGCGGCATTGATCCGGGGGGCCAGCATAAAGCCGATGGCAGAGGCGCAGACAGAGTCCGGGGTGCAGCCGCACTGACGCATGAGGGCGGCGATGCCCGGGCGGCGGGTGTGCCGCAGAGATTCCAGCCCCTGGCTGACAAAGGTGCGGTTTTCGCCTTGCAGAGGCATGACGTCTGCCACAGTGCCAAGGCACACCATGTCGGCGTATTGCTCTAAGACTTCCTCCTGGCTTCCGCTGAGGGCGGCTGCCAGCTTAAAGGCAACGCCAACACCTGCCAGGGTGTTGTGGGGATAGCTGCTGTCGGGGCGGTGAGGGTCCACCACGGCGATGGCATCGGGGAGTACCTCTTTGCACTCGTGGTGGTCGGTGATAATCAGGTCCACCCCCAGCTCCCTGCACAGCTGGGCTTCCTCTACGGCAGTGATGCCGCAGTCCACCGTGATGATGAGGGTGACACCCTCGTCGTGCAGCTGCCGGATGGCAAGGGGGTTGAGGCCGTAGCCCTCTTCCAGCCGCCCGGGAATGTAAGAAACGCAGTCTGTGCCCTGGCGGCGGAGGAAGTCTGTGAGCAGACAGGTGGCGGTAATACCGTCCACATCGTAGTCGCCGAAGACGGCAATCTTCTCTCCACGGGACATGGCAAGCCCGACCCGTCCGGCAGCAATATCCATATCGTTCATCATAAAGGGATCCGGCAGGGGAGCGTCACAGCGAAGATACTCCTGGGCTGCCTGGGCGGTAGCAATCCCACGGGAAGCCAGGATCATCGCAGCGAGGGGAGCATATCCACTGCCCACCAGCGCATTGACTGAACCCATTTCCGGTTCCGCCACATTCCATATTCCATATTTCAAAGCATACACATCCAATATTACATTTTCTCTATATTATATCAAAAATAGATTGGATGTACAATAGGCAGTTGGGAAAAACCTGTACGGTCGGGGAAGCCTCAGCTTTCCGGCCGGCAAAACAGCTGAATCAGGGTAACGGCGAGGAGGGGAGAGAGAATCATGCCCCCAAAGCCCCAGAGCTTATAGCCCCCATAGAGGGCGATGAGCGTCACCAGCGGGTCCAGTCCCAGCTGCCGGCCCACCATCCGGGGCTCCAGAATGGAGTGGGTGACGCTGGCGGCGATGTAGGTGCCCAGAAGCCCTATGGCCCGGGCACCGCTGCCCTGCAGAAAGCAAATCAGGCTCCAGGGAATCAGCACAGTGCCTGTCCCTAAAATGGGCAGGGCGTCCAGTATGGTGATGGCAAAGGACCAGATCGGGGCATAGGGAATCCGCAGGAGGATGAAGCCCCCGGTGAGAATGAGAAAGGTCACACCGGCAAGCTTTAGCTGGGCTACCAGCCAGCGGCCTACGGTGGCACGCAGCCGTTTCACCAGCTCCATCACCGGCTTGAGCTTCTCACGGGACAGCTGCTCCCGGAGCCAGCTTCGGATTTTGGGAAGCTTGGCGGAGATCATAAAGCCGCTGATGATGGTGGTGCCTACGCCCAGAGCACGGTCAGGAATGTGGGTGAGGATCCCCCCGGCAAGTCCCAGAAGATATTCAGCGCCTTTTCCCAGAAAGGCGGTGCCCCCGGAAAACAAATCTGTGAGATCCCGCTGAATCAGGGGACGGATGCTCCTGGGCATCCGAAGAGAGAGGGACAGAAGCCAGCTTTCCAGCAGGGAGACGCCGGAGCGGATGGTCCCTGCCACATCCGGCAGAATCCCGGCGAGAGATTTGAGCTCCCGCAGTGCCAGCGCCAAAAGACTCAGGATGATGGCAGCAAGGCAGAGAAACGCAGCGGAGACACCAACGCCTGTGCCGACAGCCCGGGGCAGCCGCATGGGACCGCAGAGAAGCTTTACAAGGGGTTCGGCAGTAAGGGCCAGTCCCGCCCCCAGGAGGAAAGGCATGGAGAAGGGCAGCAGATATCGCACAGAGATGTAGGTGCAGAGAAAGAATGAGATGACGGAGACGGCAATTTTTGTTCCGGAACGCATAGAAAACCTCCTTTATGAGGGGAAATCATTGGGAAATGTTGCAAAAAATGGAAAACAGCGAAAGATTGTCCGCATGGGGCAGTCTCCCTGGAAAAGACGATTGTACAAAAAATCTTGCAAGAAGTCCGTCAAGGGGCTTGCTTTTTGAAAAAAGTGTGATACAATACACGAGAAGATAAGAACATTTGTGCGCACAACAAAGACGATTCCAGGAGGAAATGATGACAACAAAACCGAAGTATTATATCGTGGAGGCAACGGCTCTGCCTGAGGTGTTCCTTAAGGTGGCGGAGGCCAAACGGCTGCTTTCCACCGGTGAGGCCTCTACTGTTAACGAAGCAACCCATATGACTGACATCAGTAGAAGCGCATTCTATAAGTACCGGGATGCCGTGCTGCCTTTCCAGAATATGATGACCGGGCGGGTTATTACCTTCCAGCTGCTGCTTCATGATGAGCCTGGCCTCCTGTCCGAGATTCTGCTGGTACTGGCAGATGCCAAGGCCAATATCCTTACCATCAATTCCATTGTCCCCACCAACGGCACCGCTGTGGTGACCATTGCTGCGGAAACCATGGACCTCAACATTCCTCTGGAGGAGCTGCTTCGGAGAATGTCTGAAAAGCCGGGCGTTGTAAAGGCGGAGATCCTGGCTGGCTAACATAACCCTGATGGGAGCCGAGCTTCGGCTCCCATCTTTTCTGCCCGGGGCTTTTTATCAGTCTAGCCAAATTCTGCCGGGGATATTCGGAAGAAAGAAAAATGAAAAAACCCCTTGACAAAGGGACGGCCCTGTGATAAAATACCGGGGTAATAAAGAAGGCTGAACATCCGCCTCACCGTAAGCTATAGCAAAACGGTTGATATTCCACCTTCCCCGGTTCGGGGATATTTGTGTGAGTGTGCGGGTGCTTTGGCATCCGCTTTTTGTTTTGTTTAATTGGAGGTGCTTACCATAGCAAAGTTAGATCATCAGCTCAACGAGGAAATCCGGGACAAGGAGATTCGTCTCATCGGTGCCGACGGTGCACAGCTGGGTATCCTGTCTGCTGCCGAGGCAAACGCAATGGCAGAGGAACAGGGCATGGATCTGGTGAAGATCTCTCCCAACGCTACGCCTCCCGTATGTAAGATCATGGACTATTCCAAGTTCTGCTTCGATCAGAAGAAGCGTGAAAAGGAAGCCAAGAAGAATCAGCGGGTGGTGGAGATCAAGGAGATCCGAATGAGCCCCAGCATTGACACCAATGACCTCAATACCAAGATCAAGGCTGCTCAGAAATTCTTAGGCGATGGCAACCGGGTCAAGGTCAGCGTCCGCTTCCGCGGCCGTGAGATGGCTCACACCAATATCGGTGAGAAGCTGCTTATGGACTTCGCTGATGCCTGTGCTGAGATCGCTTCCATGGAAAAGAATCCTAAGCTGGAAGGTCGCTTTATGTCGATGTTCCTCACCCCTAAAAATAGCAAGTAAATTTATATTTACGATATCATTACAAAAGATTCGGAAGGAGAACCACCTATGCCCAAGCTGAAGTCCCATAGCGGTGCTAAGAAAAGATTCAACCTGACCAAGTCCGGTAAGGTTAAGAGAGCACACGCTTTCAAGAGCCACATCCTCACCAAGAAGACCACCAAGCGTACCCGTCATCTTCGTACCACCACTTACGCTGATCAGACCAATGTGGATGCAATCAAGAAGATGATTCCGTACAAATAAGTCGCGATAGGAGGATACAGAAATGGCAAGAGTTAAAGGCGCAATGATGACGCGCAAGAGAAGAAATAGCACCCTGAAGCTGGCTAAGGGCTACTGGGGTTCCAAGTCCAAGCACTTCAAGATGGCCAAGCAGGCTGTCATGAAGTCTGGCAACTACGCTTTCGCTGGCCGTAAGCAGAAGAAGCGTGCATACCGCAGCCTGTGGATTACCCGTCTGAACGCTGCTGTCGCTCCCTACGGCATGAACTACTCCACCTTCATGAACGGTGTTCATAAGGCTGGCATCGAGATGAACCGTAAGAGCCTGTCCGAGATGGCTATCCAGGACGCAGCTGCTTTCGCTGCTGTCGTTGAGAAGGCTAAGGCTGCTCTGAACTAAGTTTCGAGATTTTGAGTATAGAGAAGACCTCGCTGGATAGCGAGGTCTTTTTCGTAGTTCGAAAAGTGGCTGCATTTTGCGTGAACGGAAAGGAAGATAGTGTGAAAGAAACCCATCAGGGGTGTCTTTCGCGTCCAATGGGCTGACTTTTCAG
>JAHHRT010000160.1 GCA_020025615.1 Oscillospiraceae bacterium
TGGGGCTTGATTACTGGGAGAACATCCACTCTACCAGGTCGGATTGATGGTTGCCGTCCAGGTCTTCCCGGAAGGCGGTAATGGGAATCTGGTCATGGGAGACGGAGCGGATGAAGAGCTTGTCGGAGCCGAAGCGGTTTCCGAAGAGCTTCTTCATATAGCGGGAGCTGGTTCTGGATTCTCCGGCGGCAGGGGTGCCGATGTAGCCCCGGATGGGGGTGTGAATCTGGGAAAGGTCCGTATAGGGCTCATAGCCGCTGACCACTGCCACGGCGCAGAACCGGGCCCGGGGCTGGGCCGCCATGTAGAGGGCACCTTGTCCGCCCAGGCTGTGGCCCTGGATGGCGATGCGGTTGGCATCGATGTTATGGGTGGCGACCAGGTCGTCGATGAGGTCAAAGAGCAGGTCGGCGGCTTTGGGGTTGTTCCAGCTGTCCAGGTTACAGCCGCCGGAGAGGTGGGGGCAGACGATGTAGGCGTTGATGCCGTCCAGCCCGGTGCTCTCCCAGTTCCGAAACTCCTTCACCAGAAATTTATTGCGGAAGGTTTTCTCACTGCGGCCTACCTCGCTGGCGCCGTGAAGAGAAATGATCAGGGGGATGGGCGCACCGTCTCTGGCGCCCACAGGGGTAAAGAGGGCGTAGGGAAGTTCCCCGGGCGGGGTGATGTACTGATAATAGGTATGGACTTCGTCATCCTGTAACGGTTTGGCGGGTTCTGCCATCCGCAGCTGTACGGCGGTATCGGAACCCAGGAACGTGCCGGATGTCCCGGAGACGTCCGGGTCATCGCCGGTGCAGACCATATCCAGCAGATAGGGCGGATTGTTGATTTCCAGAAGCGGAGCGTCAAGTTCCCTGGGGGCTTCCGGGGCCGCTGCTTCCTCCATAGCCGGGGCTGTGTTCCGGCAGAGGAAATTCCAGCAGGTAAGGGCCAGCATACAAAAGACGCACAGGCGCAGGCGAAAGGATGTTTGCACGAAGGGTTCACCTCAAACATAAGACGGTTATATGGAATGGAGTCATTATACCACAGTGCGCTCCAAAATAACAGATAAAAACAAAACAAAAAATGGTGGAAATACGGATATTTTATGGGAAATTGCGGATTATGGTAAACCAAATCCGGAAAGATCCCGAGAAACTCCCAAACCGGGGAGATGTACAAAGCTCCCGGTTCGTGCTATACTGTAGGGAAATTCAGAGGGAGAATGCAGTGCCGAAGCCGGCAGCGTCATCCCTCGAAAGGAGCATTGCTATGAAGAAGTTTTTATGCCTGGGCTGTGCGCTGGGGATTCTGACGGCTTTGCTGGCAGGCTGCGGCACCAAGGCCCCTGACCTCTATGAAAAGGGCATTGAGGTGATTACCCTGATGCAGGAGATGGCAGAAAATGAAACCTACCTGGATGCCTGCACTGCAAGTCCCGAGATTTGGAACGCCTTACAGGGGGTGGGACACCGGAACCCCGCCGAACCCACCGGGGTGTGGGAAATCACCATCCCGGAGGCGAAGCTTCCCGGAATGGAGGGGGTTGGGGAGATGTCTCCTGAGCTGAAGCAGTATATGCGGAACCGGGCCTATGGGACATTGGCTTCCCAGATTAACGCCATGGGCGGTGTCCAGGCTTTGGCGGCTTCCAGCCTGTGCACCGGGAGCGTCAGTTTCTTGAATCCCGGCTTTCAGGGGAACACCCTGTATCTCTATCTGTATGAAAATGCGGCCCCGGTGCTGGTGGCCTTTTCAGCGGAAAATGACGGCATTGTCGGTGCAGCAGGCACGTTCCTGCTGAATCCCGACTTTGCCCCCGAAAACGGCGAGGACGTTCAGACCTTCTTCGGAGAGCTGGGGGCACAGGTGACAGAGCGGCAGCCCTGACCGAGAAAGGAGGGAACCATGGAGACAAAGGAAAGGCTTGGAAGCCTGGACACCCTGCGGGGTCTGGCTTTGATAAGCATGGTTCTCTATCACGGCCTGTGGGACCTTGCCGATCTGTTTTCCTGGGAGCTTCCCTGGTTTGAGGGGGTGGCGGGGCAGATTTGGCAGAGTGCCACCGGGTGGCTGTTCATCTTCCTGTCCGGGTTCTCCTGGCAGCTGGGACGGCACCCGGGAAAACGGGGGCTGACGGTGTTGGCGGCGGGGTGCCTGATTACGTTGGTGACGCTGCTGGTAATGCCGGAGTTTCCCATCCACTTTGGAATTCTCACCCTGCTGGGAAGCTGTATGCTGTTTATGATTCCTCTGAATCGGATTTTGAAGTCCTGGAATCCCCGCTGGGGACTTTTTGTGAGCCTGAGTGTCTTTCTCATGGGTCTGGGGGCGGTGACGGGATACCTTGCCAATCCCGATCCCTGGATCCGGCGGATTCCCCAGGTGTGGGCGGTTCGATGGAGCCTGGCCTATCTGGGGTTTCCACAGCCGGGGTTTCAGTCCGGGGACTATTATCCGCTGTTTCCCTGGTGCTTTCTCTTCTGGGCGGGGTATTTTGCCCATTCCCTGTGGGGGGACCGCCGGATTCTGCGCCGGGGAAAGGTGTCGATTCTCAGCTGGCTGGGACGGCACAGTCTGGCGGTCTATCTGCTCCATCAGCCCATTCTCTTTGCGGTTTTCGGC
>JAHHRT010000161.1 GCA_020025615.1 Oscillospiraceae bacterium
TTATCTACCTATAGCATAGCATCCTTGTCAAGCCCGCCCGCAGTGCGGGCAGCGGGCAGTGCCCGCATCCTCTGCGTGCGCCAGCGGGTCAGTCATCGTTACTTCCCTTACCCGCTCGACCCGCAGTGCGGGCAAACAATGCGTGCGGTGGCTGGTCAGTCGTCGTTACTGCCCTGACCCGCTCGGTATCGGTACACGCTCCAAAGGCTCTCACTTTGGGAGAGCTGTCACCGCTAGGTGACTGAGAGGGCGAATTTGCACTGCCGACTACACACTAGGTTACAGTGTCCCCACTGTACCAAAGCCTCGCCCAAAGGGAGAGGTGTCACCAGTGCGAACACTGGTGACGGAGAGGGGGAAGCGCAGTGCTTGTTTGGCATAGTCTGGCAGAGAATACACAGCATGGGAGACTAAGGTTAGAGAAATCACATATATTGAGCCATGGTGTGTCATCGAAGGTGCGGATTCCCCCTCTCAGTCTGGCTCGAACCTCGCCAGCCAGCTCTCCCAGGGGGAGAGCCTTGGAACGGTGCGTACACTGTGACCTGGTGTATCATTGAAGGTGCGGGTTCGCCCTCTCAGTCTGCTTCGCAGACAGCTCCCCCAAAAGGGGAGCCTTTCGACGGTCGGACCTGCACTATATATAATAATGGGCTTGTCTGGCCCATAGACAGTTCAAGAGCCGGGAAAGGTTGTTTCCCGGCTCTTGTTGGGGTCCGGCCCTACGGGGTGCGGACGGCTTTATGTACTCGATTAGTGGTTCTCCATCCAGTCATTGACCTTGGTCTTAGCAAGGCGCAGGATGTCTTCAGTGGGGTAGGGGGAAGCCTCGCCGCCGACGACGTGCAGGAAGTACAGGCCGTTGGGAGTCTGGAACAGGGTCTCCTCATAGCCAGCGGGATCTCCGAAGTAGCCATAGGTGTACTTCTTGATGAGAGTAGCGGTCTCGGTGTCGTACTCCTTCTTGCAGATGATCTTTTTCATGGAACGAACCTCCTTTCCGGTAATTACGTTCTATATTAGATATTATACATATTTGGATAGGGAAATCAAGGGATAAAATGGAAAAACGACAACATTTCCTAAAAGATTGGATGAAGAATCAATTTTGATGCAGGAAAATTAGGACGCACTGTATAGAAAGTGCAGAAAATTTTCACCGGTGAAAGAAAATCACCACTCATGGCCCTATTGCCATAGAAAGAAAACCATGGTAAGATAGGCAAAAAGGAGGGAAACCATGAAAGATCTACCCATTTTTACGACAGATTTCGGGGTGTCCAGTCTCACCCTCAGACAGATCCCCTATCGGGGAGATGCTTATATTAAGGTGCAGGATGCACAGCCGGAGCACATGGCAGAGCATTTGGCGGAATGTGCGTCCTTCTGCCGCATGGCGGGGGCGGAACGGGTCTATGCAGATGTAGGGGAGCCGGACGTGCAGGTGCTGGAGCTGCGGGGTGTGCCCCAGCTGGATTTCCAGAAGGTGGCGAACATCTGGCCTGTGACTGAGCAGACCGTGACCCGCTGGCGGGAGATTGTCAATGAACGCATGGCAGGCGTGGAGCTGGCGGGATTTCTGGAAGCCAAGGACGAGGAAGGAATCATTGCCTCCGGCGGAGCCTATTTTGTCCACGCAGAGGGTGAGCTGCTGGGCGTGGGCTGGCTGGAAGGGGAGACCCTGAAAGTGCTGGCCTCTGTGGTGCCGGGAGCCGGGGAACGGGTGGCCCAGACCATCCTTTCCGTGACTCCGGGCCAGAGCATCCGCATTGAGGTGGCTTCCACCAACGAGAAGGCCCTCCGGCTCTATCAGAAGCTGGGCTTTCTCCCCGTTGCCGAGCTGGAACACTGGACGGTGGTTTGAGAAGGTGATGAGCTGTTACGACCACATACCAGGTTGCAGTGCACGTACAGCACCCCAATTTTCCGCCGCACCAATGTAGGGAATTGAGGTACGGTGCGCCAAAGCCTCGCCCGAAGGGAGAGGTGTCACCAGTGCGAACACTGGTGACGGAGAGGGGGAAGTGCAGTGCTTGTTTGGCATAGTCTGGCAGAGAATGTACAGCATGGGAGTCCTGCTGTGTGAAATAGAAGGTTAGAGAAATCACATATATTGAGGCATGGTGTATCATTGAAGGTGTGGATTCCCCCTCTCAGTCTGGCTCGTACCTCGCCAGCCAGCTCCCCCAAGGGGGAGCCTTGGAACGGTGCGTACTCTGCGACCTGGTGTATCATTGAAGGTGTGGATTCCCCCTCTCAGTCTGGCTCGTACCTCGCCAGCCAGCTCTCCCAAAGGGAGAGCCTTGGAACGGTGCCCCCGGCAATCACTGCCATTTAGAATCGCTTCGCTACCCCCAAGGGGGAGCCTTGGAGCGGCGCACGCAGAGGCCGCGGCACCTTGCCGCAAAGTGTCAAGTAAAAACACTTGACAAAATGTTGTGCATGGTGTATACTAGCAACGTTGTCAAGGGAAAAGCCTTGACGCAAGGAG
>JAHHRT010000162.1 GCA_020025615.1 Oscillospiraceae bacterium
CACTGGCTGGGCCAGGGGTTCCATAAAGCCTATGGTGTCGAAAAAAATCCCTGTTACGATTGTAGTGAGGTCCGCCAACTGCACCACAAAACATAACAGGGGGGCACTCGCCATGGGGATACATGACATCAACAGGTTACCACACAGCACATGGATTTGCCAATCCCCGGCAGACCGGAATGTCCAGTGGGGGATGGCGAGAGAAACAGAAAAGCAGTTTTTGCGTCTCCGGCCATAAATAATATTATTATATACTTGAATTATGAATGATTTGATGTTACAATAAGCGTGGAACGTGCCGCTATCTGATTGTTCGCAGTCAGCAAAGCAACAGGGTGAGAGTCCCGACGAGTATTGGTCGCTGTAATGCCTTCCCATGGAAGGGCAGAGTCAGTTCCTTTGAGCGGTACGCACAATATCATGTTTCTGCCGATACCAGAGGATGTCATTATAGCCTGATCCGATTGCCTGTGCAGAAACCTGTACGGGTATTTTTTTGTCGACTTAACTGAATATCTGCATCATGTCACCCATTAAGACTGCCGGGGCTGCCGGCAGGTGCGGTGATTAGGAAACCCGGTGAGAGTCCGGGGCATTTAACCGTTGCTGTATATATGAAGTGCCTGCTTCATGGAGTGATCCGATCACTGGGGAAACCTGGGAAGGTGGAAGGGGCGCGCGGGAGGAGATATCCTCCGAGACATATGAGCCAGAATACCGATGATGTGCTGCCTGAAGAAGCCGCAGAGAGATTTGCTTTCTGTGGCTGGACGGGCGTCTGAATGCGAGAAAAACGGTCGCACTGGAATTTTTTCCGGTGCGACCGTTTTTTGTTTTATATCCAATGTCGAAAAGACGGGGATATACACATTTATGAAGGAGAAATTATTTTGAAGGAGGAACTATTTTGAGCAAGAAGCAGATTCTCTCTCTGCTGCTGGCATTCGTCATGGTACTGGGCCTCTGCCCCGTACCGGCTAACGCAGCAGAAGCGGCAACCCCCACGGAGGAAACGGTTGCTGTCGTCACCGAGGCCCCTACTGAGGCCGCCACCGAGGAGGCCACCGAGGCTCCTACAGAGGCTGCCACTGAGGCCCCTACAGAGGCTGCCACTGAGGCCCCTACTGAGGCTGCCACCGAGGCCGCCACTGAGGCCCCTACTGAGGCCGCCACCGAGGAGGCCACAGAAGCCCCCACAGAAACCGCAGCAGACACAACGGCTGCCGCAGAGGAGCCTGCAGAAGAGTCGGAGGACATCTCCCTCTTTGCCATGGCAGAGGCAGCCGCCTCTACGGTGGACTGGGACAGTGCCGTTAAGGTTAACGTGACCCTTTCCGAAGATGCCGGCTTCCAGGTCGGACCCGAATCCCAAGTGGTCATGGCTAAGACGCCTGTCACGGTGCCTTATTTTGACCTGGCGAACTACGGCCTGCAAGACCTCTATTTCCGGTCCGAAGACTATAATGTAGGCGACCTGCCTAATCCTGACCCCACCACCTATACCGGCAAGGTCACTATGCTGCACGTGTTTCTCTTTATGACTGAGGTCTACTACTGCGGCATTGCTCCCAAGGAGGCCGGCCAGGGTTACCTGAAGACCAGCGGCAAGATGGGCACTCTCATGGACGTCGACACTAGCTATGGAGCCGGCTCCGCCTTTATCCAACACTTCTGGGGCGGAGACCTCAATCTCCTGTATTATGTCAATCACAACTATCCCCTGGCAGGCCCCGGCATGGGTGCCACCTGCGACCAGATTCTGATGCACGACGGCGACGATGTGGCTGTAGCCCATTACTCCAGCTGGACCTTCTTTACGGACAGCGGTACGGGCTTCCACTATATTACCACCAACTCTGGTGCAGAGTCTGCCTCCGTGGAACAGGGCGCTCAGCTGAAGCTGAATGTCAAAAAGGCCACCGGCATGAGCGGCGAGACCAACCACAACCCCGAAACCAAGGAACCCGCTGTCTACTATGCTGAAGCAGCCAACCTGCCCGGCGGCAATCCTACGGACTGGGACCTTGTTGGCAAAGCCGATGCTTCCGGTGTCATCACCGTGGACACCTCTAATATGGCACCCGGCAAATATCTTATTGCCGTGGCCGGCGGCTTCGGTAATGATAACCCCAATGATGTGGTCTCCTCTCCTGCAGCCTTCTGCCTTACTGTCAAGGCCGCAGCTGCAGAGCCCCAGAAACTGGACTACACCGTGGAATTGGACGAGACCAAGGTGGCCCCCAACGGCATGATTCGTGCGACCATCAACGGTACCTCCGTCAAGACCACGGACCTGTCCTTCACCCTCAAGTATGATCCTGCTGTGTTCACCCTTTCCGGCGCAGAGCCCATGGCTGATGGTCTGCAGGCAGATACTACCAAGCCCGGCACGGTAACCTTCACCCGCACTGCCGATGCTCCCTTCCAGATGGAAGCCGGTGCCTGGGC
>JAHHRT010000163.1 GCA_020025615.1 Oscillospiraceae bacterium
GCGTGACAAACGTCACGCATCCCGTCACAGCCCAAAAGCGGGTTGCGGACATGGCCTCCAAACCAGGATTCCGGTTTGGAGGCAGGCAAAATGCGTGACGGACCCGTCACGCATAGCCGTTTTAATCCACGATCTCGACTGAGACCTTCTCGCCGGAGCGCTGAGCCACAGTCTTGACGATGGTACGGATCTCCTTAGCGATCCGTCCCTGGCGGCCGATGACCTTGCCCATATCGCCGGGGGCGACACGCAGCTCCAGGACCTTACCGTCCTCACCGGAGGATTCAGTGACGGTCACGGAGTCAGGATCATCCACCAGGTTCTTTGCCATATACAGCAAAAGTTCCTTCATGGTGCCTTCTCCTTTACGGATTCTTACAGCACGCCGGCAGTCTTCAGCAGGCCGCGAACGGTGTCAGTGGGCTGTGCGCCGTTCTTGATCCAGTTCTGAGCCTTCTCAGCATCGATAGTGATGGTAGCGGGCTGAGTCAGGGGGTTGTAGGAACCGATCTCCTCGATGCAGCGGCCATCACGGGGGCTGCGGGAGTCAGCAACAACGATCCGGTAGTAAGGAGCCTTCTTAGCGCCCATTCTTCTGAGTCTGATCTTAACCATGAGAGTTTCACCTCCATAAAATATTTGAAATAAAATCTATCGCAAAGCAAATTTGCTTTCACGAACCTAACGGGATGGGGCTCAGAATCCTCTGAACCCGCCGAAGCCCTGCATACGCTTGAGCTTCTTACCGGCGCCCTTGCCGGTGAACTGCTTAATGAGCTTGCGCATCTGCTCAAAGGATTTGAGGAGCTTGTTCACATCCTCCACCTTGACGCCGGCACCGGCGGCAATGCGCTTTTTCCGGCTGGCCCCGATGATGCTGGGGTTTTCCCGCTCCTTGGGGGTCATGGAAAGGATGATGGCCTCGGTATGGGCCATAGCCTTCTCGTCCAGCTGGACGCCCTTGAGGTTTGCTCCGCCGGGCATCTGGGCCAGGATATCTTCCATAGAGCCCATGGACTTCATCTGGACCATCTGGTCGTAGAAATCCTGCAAGGTGAAGCGGTTGGTTTTCAGCTTCTCCTCCATCTCGGCGGCCTTCTTGGCGTCGTAGGCCTTCTCGGCCTTTTCAATGAGGGAGAGCATATCGCCCATGCCCAGGATTCGGGACGCCATCCGGTCGGGATGGAAGGTCTCAATATCCTCCAGCTTTTCGCCCATACCGGCGAACTTAATGGGCTTTCCTGTAATGGCCTTAACAGACAGGGCCGCGCCGCCTCTTGCGTCGCCGTCCAGCTTGGAGAGCATCACAGAGTCAATATCCAGCCACTCATTGAAGCTCTGAGCGGCATTGACTGCATCCTGACCGGTCATTGCGTCAATGACCAGCATGATTTCATCGGGCTTTACGGTTTCCTTGATGTTTTTCAGCTCTTCCATCAGGGCCTCGTCCACGTGGAGACGACCGGCGGTATCCAGGAACACCATGTCGTAGCCCCGCTGACGGGCGTAAAGCACTGCCTCTTTGGCAGTCTGTACCGGGTCCTGGGTGCCCTTCTCAAAGACGGGGATGCCCAGCTTCTCGCCGCAGACCTTCAACTGCTGAATAGCGGCGGGACGGTAAATATCACAGGCAACCAGCAGGGGGTTCTTGCCCTGGCGCTTCATCAGGCCGGCGAGCTTAGAGCCGTTGGTGGTTTTACCTGCACCCTGGAGGCCTACCAGCATGATCACCGTGGGGCCGTTGGGGTTGATATTGATGTGTTTTGCGTCGCTGCCCATGAGCTTGCACAGCTCTTCGTTGACGATCTTCACGATCATCTGGGCGGGCGTCAGGGATTCCAGGACATCTGTGCCAACACAACGCTCGGTGACGTCCTTCACAAATCCCTTGACCACCTTATAGCTCACGTCCGCTTCCAGCAGAGCCATGCGGATCTCACGCATTGCCTCTTTGACGTCGGACTCTTTCAGGCGGCCTTTGCCGCGGAGCTTTTTGAAGGTGGCGGAAATTTTTTCAGTTAAGCCTTCAAATGCCATGTTTTACTCCTCAAGGCCATGCACTGCGGAAATGATCCGCTGGGCCTGGCCGGAAACTTCAACATCCGGGTGAGAAAGCAGCTTACCCGCTGCCTCCAGAATCACGGTTTCTGCTTTACGCAGATCCCGGTCTCTGCGGACACATCCGGTTTTCTCCTCCATGTTCCGCAGAAGGGCCTCAGCACGGCTGAGGTTATCGTAGACGCCCTGGCGGCTGACATTCAGCTCCTGGGCAATCTCACTGAGGGAAAGATCCTGGTTATACCGCAGGTCAAAGCACTGCTTCTGACGCTGGGTAAGCAGCTCGCCGTAATAATCAAACAGCAAAGTCATTTCCAGCGCATCCATGGTCTTCCTCCTTGCGTCAAGGCTTTTCCCTTGACAACGTTGCTAGTATACACCATGCACAA
>JAHHRT010000164.1 GCA_020025615.1 Oscillospiraceae bacterium
AATCTTACTTGGTCCACAGGCCCTTTTCGGGGTACAGGCCTTCTGCGGTCATGGCCTTCAGAGCCTCAACCACAACAGGCTTGTCAGCAGCGTAGGTCACGCCGTACCACTTATCCGGGGAGTGCAGAACCTTGACAGTTGCCTTGTCAGCAGCCAGCAGTGCGGAAACGGTGGAGGGCAGGAAGAATTCTGCCTTGGGGTTCTTGGCAATGAGTGCCTGGTCCAGGAAGGCGGGGAAGCGAGCCTCGATCTCGTCCAGGAATCTGGGAGTGAAGCCCCACAGGTTCATAGACACAGTGCTGTCCTCAGCCAGGTCAGTCCAGGTAGCACCGTCATCCTCGGTGTAGTGGATGCCGCCCTCGTACTTCTCGATCTTGGTGCGCTCGGTAACGCTCTGCAGGTAGCCGTTCTCGTCGGTGACGCAAACGCCCCGGGCAACAGAGCCGTTGTCAGTAACGGTCTTGCTCAGCTCATAGCCGACCATGCAGTAGTTGTACTTCTCGCCGTCCTGGTTGTTTGCCAGGTAGTTGTAGATTTCCTTGTAAGCGGCCTTGCCGTAGTAGTCATCTGCATTGATAACAGCAAAGGGTGCATTGCCGATGGCTTCCTTTGCGCAGAACACAGCGTGGCAGGTGCCCCAGGGCTTGGTGCGGCCTTCGGGAACGGTGTAGCCCTCGGGAATCTTGTCCAGCTCCTGATATGCGTAGCGGATCTCCACGGGAGCCTTCTCCAGGCGCTTGCCTACGGTCTCCATGAAATCCTTCTTAATGGCTTCCTTGATGATGATGACCACGGTGTCAAAGCCGGCCTCGTGTGCATCGTAAATAGAATAGTCCAGAATGGCTTCGCCGCAGCCGCCCACCGGGTCGATCTGCTTCAGTCCGCCGTAGCGGCTGCCCATGCCAGCTGCCATAACAACAAGAATCGGTTTTTCCATATCTATTCTCCTTCAATCTTAACAGTGAGCCTGAATCTGCTCTAACGGTATTATAAGCGGTTTTGATAAATATTGCAAGGAAAAATAAGTGAAATGCGATTTTTAGATACCTTTCCAGATGAATTCGTCCAAATAAATGCTATCCCCGCGGACAGCGTCCCAGGAAAACACCCGAGAAAGCTCCTGAGGCGAAATTGGCTCCCGTTTGGAAAGCAGGCCGCAGGAGTAGGCCAGCGTGCCAATGAGCTCCGGGGCCGTCATCCGTTTGCGCAGCTCTCCCAGGTCCAAATCCCGGTCCCGCTTACTGAGCCGTCTTCCGTCGGGGGCCAGCAGCATGGGCACATGGGCATAGCTGGGGTGCGGGAATCCGAAGAGCTCCTGGAGGTACATCTGTCTGGGGGCAGAGCTTAGAAGGTCCATTCCCCGGACCACCTCTGTGACCCCGGCTTCCCCGTCGTCCACGGTCACAGCCAGCTGGTAGACATAGACACCGTCTGCCCGGCGAACCACCATATCCCCGCACTGCTCCGCCAGATTCAAAAAGTAGTGGCCCTGCACCCGGTCCTCAAACTCCCAGATGCGGTCGTCCACCCGAACCCGCCAGGCAGGCGGACGGTGAAAGGCCTCTCGCTGCTCCGGGGTGAGATTCCGGCAGGTACCGGGGTACACATAGGTCCCATCGGAGAGGTGGGGAGCATTGACGCTGTGAAGCTGACTTCTGGTGCAGTAGCAGGGGTAGAGCAGTCCCTTCTCCTCCAAGATATGGAAATAGGTATCGTAGACAGGGCCGCGGGTACTCTGGGGCGGGGTCTCCCGGTCATAGGTCAGGCCCAGCCACTGAAGGTCCTCTCGCAGGGTCTGGGCAAACTCCGCACTGGTGCGCTGGGTATCCAGGTCCTCCATTCTGAGGACCATCTCTCCGTCCTGGGAACGGGCAGAAAGCCAGGCCATTAGGGCCGCAAAGACGTTTCCCAGGTGCATCCGCCCGGAAGGCGTCGGGGCAAACCGCCCCACTACCGGTTTTATTTCATCCATAAAAGCCAACTTGCTGCCACTGCGATGATGGCAGCTGCCTCCAAAAGTACCAAAATGGTGAGGAAAATCACAGCACGGCGGGAGTCACCCTCCTGCTTCTCTTTCCGCTTGGCCTGACGCTTTTCCTTCTGCTGTCGGGGCAGGGGGTCCATAACTGCGCAGGCCGCAGCGGACTTTGCCTGCTCCGGGGCATCGGTGCCGAATTCCCGGAAAACATCCGACATCTCCGTTTCAAAGGGGTTGGGAAAATCAGGGACAGGCTTAGGGGGATTGCTGGGATCCTCATCCAAAAACGCCTTCAAATCATCCAGCCAGGCATCCTCCTGCTGTGGGTCCACGGGATTACTGTTTTCATCATAAGTCATAGGAATCAACCTCCCTTTTATAGGACTATCTTACTCCTAATTACATGGAAAGTAAAGAAAAATCACACGACCAGC
>JAHHRT010000165.1 GCA_020025615.1 Oscillospiraceae bacterium
ATTGTCAAAGAACTTCTTGATCTTGGGGGTCTCCTCTATGGAGCCGTCCAGCTGACGCAGAAGGTCCTTCTGCTCCTTGGTCAGATGGGTGGGGGTCTCAACTACAACGGTAAACCGATGGTTGCCGCGGCGGCGGGGATTGTTGATCTCCGGGATGCCCTTCTCCTTCAGCACAAATTCCCGTCCGGTCTGGGTTCCCTCGGGAATCTCAAAGGTCACCTTGCCGTCCAGCGTGGGAACCTGAATCTCTGCGCCCAGAGCGGCCTGAGTGAAGGAAATAGGCACCTCACACAGTACATCCCGATTCTCCCGCTGGAAAATAGGATGGTGCTTAATCCAAATCTCTACCAGCAGATCGCCGTTGGGGCCGCCGTTGGAGCCGACACAGCCCTCACCGCGGACACGGACACTCTGCCCGGCGTCTACACCGGCAGGGATCTTCACATTGACCTTGTTGGTCCGTCTCACCTTGCCCTTGCCCTTACAGGTGTTGCAGGGGGTCTTGATGACCTTGCCCTTGCCGCCGCACCGGGGACATACGCTGGTGGACTGCATCTGCATACCCATAAAGTTCTGGGTGGTCCGAACCTGACCGGAGCCGTGGCACTGAGAACAGGTCTCTACTACGCCGTCGGCGGAGCCGGTGCCGTTGCAGACGGCACAGTTCTCAATCCGCTGGGCTGCAACTTCCTTTTCACAGCCGAAGGCTGCTTCCTCGAAGGTCAGCTCCAGCCGGGCCATTACATTTTCGCCCCGACGGGGGGAATTCTGTGCGGAACCCCGGCTTCTGCCGCCGCCGAAGAACTCACCGAAGATGTCACCCAGGTCGCCGAAGCCGTCGAACCCGCCGAATCCACCGCCGCCAAAGCCGCCGGGATTGAAGTTGGGGTCTACGCCTGCAAAACCGTACTGATCATAGCGGGCACGCTTTTCCTCATCGGACAGGACCTCATAGGCCTCGCCCACCTCTTTGAACTTCTCCTCGGCTTCCTTGTTGCCGGGGTTCCGGTCCGGGTGGTATTTCATAGCCGCCTTTCGGTAGGCCTTTTTAATTGCATCGGCGCTGGCATCCTTCTGGACACCCAGCACCTCATAGTAATCTCGTTTATTCGTATCTGCCATATCATTCACCTCGTCCACTGGGCCGACAGTCCATGCGCACCCCGGGCCATTTGCTCCGCGCCATACCCTTGGACACGGAAAAATCAGCCAAAAACTGCACTTGCTGCCAAACACGCATAACGCATTTTAAGGGGCGGCGTGGGCCGCCCCTTAGGCTGTTATTCTTGATTAGTCCACAGTCTCATAGTCGGCATCGACAACATCGTCGTTACCGCCAGCCTGTGCGCCGCCCTGTGCACCGGGCTGACCCTGGGGGTTAGCCTGCTGGTACAGCTTCTCGGACACGGCGTAGAAAGCCTTCTGAACCGCGTCGGATGCAGCCTTGATGGCCTCCAGATCGGTGCCCTTGTTGACTTCCTTCAGCTTATCGACCTCAGCCTGGATGGAAGCCTTCTCCTCTGCGGAGATCTTGTCACCCAGCTCGCCCAGGGTCTTCTCGACCTGGTAGACGGTCTGGTCAGCCATGTTGTGGGTGTCCACCTCGTCCTTGCGAGCCTTATCCTCAGCAGCGTACTGCTCAGCCTCGTGGACAGCCTTGTCGATGTCCTCCTGGCTCAGGTTGGTGGAAGCGGTGATGGAGATCTGCTGCTCCTTGCCGGTGCCCAAGTCCTTAGCGGAAACCTTCACGATGCCGTTGGCGTCGATGTCGAAGGTGACCTCAATCTGAGGCACGCCGCGGGGAGCGGGAGCAATGCCGGTGAGCTGGAAGCGGCCCAGAGTCTTATTGTAAGCAGCCATCTCACGCTCGCCCTGGAGCACATGAACCTCAACGGAGGTCTGGCCGTCAGCAGCGGTGGAGAAGATCTGGCTCTTGTGCGTAGGAATGGTGGTGTTGCGGTCGATCAGTCTGGTGAACACGCCGCCCATGGTCTCAATGCCCAGGGACAGAGGAGTGACATCCAGCAGCAGGATATCCTGCACGTCGCCGGTGAGAACGCCGCCCTGAATAGCAGCACCCAGTGCAACACACTCGTCGGGGTTGATGCCCTTGAAGCCCTCAGCGCCGGTGATGTTCTTAACAGCATCCTGAACAGCGGGGATTCTGGTGGAACCGCCAACCAGCAGGACCTTGTGCAGGTCGGAAGCCTTCAGGCCGGCATCGGACATAGCCTGACGGACAGGCTTCATGGTGCGCTCAACCAGGTCTGCGGTGAGCTCGTTGAACTTAGCACGGCTGATGGTCACATCCAGGTGCTTAGGACCGGTAGCATCCGCGGTGATATAAGGCAGGTTCACGTTGGTGGTGGTCATGCCGGACAGCTCGATCTTAGCCTTCTC
>JAHHRT010000166.1 GCA_020025615.1 Oscillospiraceae bacterium
GCCTGCATCTGTTACAATGGGTGCCATAAATCAACCATCATAGGAGGACATTTGTGTATGAGCTATGTAAACGACATTTTGGCGCAGATCGCCGAAAAGAACGCCTCTGAGCCGGAGTTCATCCAGGCTGTCACCGAAGTTCTGGAATCTCTGCGCCCCGTCATCGAACGCAATGAGGAAGCCTACCGCCGGGACGCTCTGCTGGAGCGGCTGACCACCCCCGAGCGCTGCCTTCTGTTCCGTGTCCCCTGGGTGGATGACCAGGGCCAGGTCCATGTCAACAACGGCTACCGGGTCCAGTTCAACAGTGCCATCGGCCCCTACAAGGGCGGTCTGCGGTTCCATCCTTCTGTGAACCTCAGCGTCATCAAGTTCCTGGGCTTTGAGCAGACCTTCAAGAACTCCCTCACCGGCCTGCCCATCGGCGGCGGCAAGGGCGGCTCCGACTTTGACCCCAAGGGCAAGTCCGACCGGGAGATCATGGCTTTCTGCCAGAGCTTCATGACCGAGCTGCAAAAGTACATCGGTGCCAACACCGACGTGCCCGCCGGCGATATTGGTGTGGGCGCCCGGGAGATCGGTTACCTCTACGGTCAGTATAAGCGCATCCGGGATGTATACGAAGGTGTGCTCACCGGCAAGGGCCTGAGCTACGGCGGAAGCCTTGCCAGAAAGCAGGCTACCGGCTACGGTCTGCTGTACTTCACCCAGGAGCTTCTGCGGTGCAACGGCAAGGCCCTGGAGGGCAAGATTCTGGCTGTGTCCGGTGCAGGCAACGTTGCCACCTATGCCATCGAGAAGGCATGGCAGCTGGGCGCAAAGCCTGTGACCTGCTCCGACTCCACCGGTTGGATTTATGATCCCGACGGCATCGATGTAGAAACCCTCAAGCAGGTGAAGGAAGTCAAGCGGGCACGGCTCACCGAGTACGCCAAGGCACGTCCCAATGCCGTCTATCACGAGGGCAAGGGCGTTTGGTCCACTCCCTGTGATGTAGCGCTCCCCTGTGCTACCCAGAACGAGCTGCATCTGGAAGATGCCAAGATGCTGGCTGCCAACGGCTGTTTCGCTGTCTGCGAGGGCGCCAATATGCCCACCACGCTGGAAGCTACCAAGTACCTCCAGGAGCACGGGATTCTGTTCTGCCCCGGCAAGGCTGCCAACGCCGGCGGTGTCGCTACCTCCGCACTGGAGATGACCCAGAATTCCGAGCGTCTCAGCTGGACCTTTGAAGAAGTGGACCAGAAGCTCCAGGGCATCATGGTGAACATCTTCCACAATGTGGACGATGCCGCCAAGGAATACGGCATGGCTGGCAACTACGTTGCCGGTGCTAACATTGCCGGCTTCCTGAAGGTCGTGGACGCTATGACCGCTCAGGGTATCGTGTAATCAGCAATCGGGAGAAACCGCACTGTCTGTGGTTTCTCCCGATTTTTCTATGTCTCCCTTGTGAAAGATTACGGCTTGCATCCTGCGGCAAAATATCGTATTCTAGCCATAAGAAACCACCCTGGTTCAAGCAACGCCGCAAGGAGTGATTTACATGAGCAAACAGAAAAAGATTACCGTATGGCTTGTGATTGGTGCCCTGCTCTGCTTTTATATTTTCTGGCAGATCAAGCCCGCTTCCCTTGGCCCTCTGATTTCCGATACATCGGTTCTGGAAGTATCGCGCCTGATTAATCTGCCGGAGGAAACGCCAAATTACAAATTTGAGGAATTCGGCCAGCTGAGTGCGGAGCAGACAAAGGCAGTACAGGAATTGTTCGGGCACTATACCTACCGCTGGGGCGCCGGCACATTTTTTAATCACAAAAGCATCGACCACGTTCAAACCATTGTCCACATACGCATCCTGGACGAAAGCCGTCCCGGCGAAGAGTCCGCAATCGCCATTACAGACGGTTCCGAAATCATAGTGGAAAAGCGGATCTATCATATGGACCATACGGAAGAACTGCTTGCCAAACTGGATAAAATTCTGGTTCCGTAAGGTATCCAGATACCCGGATTACAAAAAATGGGGAGAAACTTCGGTTTCTCCCCATTTTATATACTGTTTTCGTAAAAAGTGCTTAGTAAGCGATGCCCCAGTAAACCATCTTCTTAGCAGGCTTGCCGCAGACAGGGCAGACATCGTCCAGATGCTCCTGAGCGAAGGGGATGCAGCGAGAGGACATACCTGCCACTTCCTTCATCTTCAGCTCACAGGCCTCGTCGCCGCACCACATGGTCTTGATAAAGCCGCCGTTCTTCTCCTGCAGCTCCTTGG
>JAHHRT010000167.1 GCA_020025615.1 Oscillospiraceae bacterium
CCAAGGCTCCCCCCTTGGGGGAGCTGGCGAGCGAAGCGAGACTGAGAGGGCGATGAGCTGTTTCGATGACACACCAGGTCGCAGTGTCCCCGCCGTTCCAAGGCTCTCCCCCTGGGAGAGCTGTCACCGAAGGTGACTGAGAGGGCGAAGCCGCAGTGCCGACCACACACCAGGTTGCAGTGCACGCACCCCAAAGGCTCCCCCTCTGGGGGAGCTGGCACGGCCTCGCCGTGACTGAGAGGGCGAATCCGCACCACCGATCACATACCAGCTCACATTGTACTCACCAAAGGCTCTCCCTTTGGGAGAGGCTTTTGCACCGTTCCAAGGCTCCCCCTCTGGGGGAGCTGGCGAGCGAAGCGAGACTGAGAGGGCGATGCGCTGTTTCGATGACACACCAAGTCGCAATGTATGTGATTTCTCTAACCTTCTATTTCACATTGTGGACTTCCATACTGTACATACTCTGCCAGACTGTACAAAACAGATACTGCCTTTTCGCCCTCTCCGTCACCCTGACGGGTGCCACCTCTCCCAAGGGGAGAGGCTTTTGCACCGCCCCAAGGCTCCCCCGAAGGGGGAGCTGGCTGGCGAGGTACGAGCCAGACTGAGAGGGCGAAGCCGCAGTGCCGACCACACACCAGGTCGCAGTGTGCTCACCGCACCCACCCCTGCGCCAATGTAGGGAACGGTCTTGACCGTTCCGGCAGTAAAACTTATCAATTTCAAAAATTCTCAGGCGAATCCGTACAATCTTCGTATATTTCCAGCAAAAATATTACACAATCCAGTCACGTGTGCGCCGAACGGGACTTACCTGAAAATCGCAGCGTCGTGTTTCGGTGCCATTCCCCGTCCCCATTCGTACCACGGAATGGTCAAGACCATTCCCTACATCGATCGGTAAATCAGGCTGGATGCGTACACTGTTACCTGGTCTATCATCGGTTCTGCTCATCGCCCTCTCAGTCTCGCTTCGTTCGCCAGTATTTTTAGGAGTGATTGCCCCCGGCAATCACTGCCATTCAGAATCGCTTCGCTACTCCCAGAGGGAGAGCCTTTTGCCGCCCCCTTCCGGCTCAGCAGAACCGACACTCCAAAATTCAAATTGACAGTCTAAAAAAATCTTCTTATAATAGGCAGGAATGTCAATCGAAAAGGAGTTCTGCCAATGAAACAGCTGATCACGGCTCTGCTGATTCTCACGATGGTTTTGTCCTTCGGGGCCTGTGCCCAGGAAACCCCGCCGGAAACGGAGTTCCATCTCACGGAAGCCCCAACAGAGCCCCCCGCCGCACAGGCACCTACCCAGATACCCACCACTGCTCCCACTACCGTTCCCACTGTGCCCCCAACTGAGTCCACTGTCCCCGAAACTCAGGTAGAAGAGACAGCCCCCCAGGGTGTCACCGGGGTCATTGCCAACACCGCCTCGGTGAATGTCCGGGAAGGCCCTGCCACCTTTACCAAAATTGTGAAAAAGCTCAAAGAGGGCGAGCCCATCACCGTCTATGAGACCACCAAGCTGGACGGCAGTACCTGGTGCCGGACGGATGACGGCTGGGTTGCCATGTGGTACGTAAAGCTGGACGGCCCTCTGCCCCAGAGCGACCCTGCGGAGGGTGACCCGGGGATCGTCTACCACACAGGCACCCTCAACGTTCGGAAAGAACCCTCTGTCCACTCTGAAAAGGTGGCCGAGCTGAAACGCAATGACCGGGTTCACGTTCGGGAGACCCGGAAGGCCGAGGGAAAAACCTGGGGCCGTATTCAGGAAGGCTGGGTCTCTATGGAGTATATCCAGCTGAGTACCGACACCCAAAGCCAGGGGCGGCCCGTCCATGAGGAGGTTCCCATGGGGGCGCAGAAACCCCAGTGGCGCGATCCCATAACCGGCCTGTGCATGGAGCACAGCTTTGTCCTGACCTCCTCGGTTCCCGAGACCACGGAAGAAGTCAACACCTATCTGTGCACCTGCGGCTGTACCACCGAAAACGAAAGTCAGATGCTTGAGCACGGCGCACTTTACGCCGGCACGGAGCAGGAGGCGGAACACACAGGCTATCAGGTGATTACCACCGTATACACCTATCCAGCCTATGAAATCTGGACCTGTACCGTATGCGGTGCAGTGAAAAATGTCTATCCCTGATTTGCAGGCAGCTTCCCGGCAGCCGAAAGGATTTTCGTCCTTTCGGCTGCCTTTTTGCCTTCCAA
>JAHHRT010000168.1 GCA_020025615.1 Oscillospiraceae bacterium
GCCTGAGCGGCAAGCTCTGGGAAGTCCTCTGTGGGGATGTAGATGGCGGAAACCTCCGGGAAGGTATTCACATAGTCTGTGAGCTTTTTCTCCAGAGCGTGGCAGGGAGCGCACCTTTGGGCGCCGTATTGCACAATCAGAATGATTTCGGACTGAATCCGGGAATCTAAGCCGGATTCCTGTTTTAGCATTTCCATCGTAGAGTTATCACCTGCTTTCCCAGAAGTTCAGAAATTGGATATGCTGGTTTTCAAAGGCGTTGATTCGCTCGTGGGCATATTTTGGATAGACCAGGTGACGCTTTTTGCAGGTCGCTCTGTGAAAGGCGGCGTACTGCCCTTCGGGACAGGCCACGGTGTCCATAAGGGCGGTGCCCAGGAGCAGAGAGCCGGTGAGCTGGGAGGAAAAGTTTTCCACATCCAGATAAGGCTCATCCAGTTCAGTGGGCATGGGGTGGAGGGCCGCACACCGGGTATTTTTCCCCAGTAAGGCCGCTGCGGCAATGGCAAGGCCGCCGCCGAATCCTTCTCCCCAGGTGGCAAGATGGCCTGAATCGGTCTCGGGAAGGGCACACACGGCCTTGCATAGGCTGAGTGCATCCCGATAGCATTGGCGCAGTTCCTGGGAGTCCTGGGGCTCAGCCCGATTTTGCAGGGCTGCAACGGCGTATCCCAGGGCCACAAACCGAGTCATATGGTGCCAGCCTCGGCAGGAACGTCCCAAGTCGTGGAAGAAAAACAGAGTGGGGAAGGGGCCTTCTCCGGCTGGACGGATGTATCGGGCAGTGAGGGTGTGACCGTCAGTAGCCTGGAAGGTAAGCTGCTGGTAAACGGCTGCGGCATTATGAAAGGGGACGGGCTGACAGGTAAGGACAGGGACCTCTATGGCCTGGTATTCGGACTGCCAGACCTGCTGAAAATCCTCAGGACAGGGATGCTTTCCGTAATACTTTTCCAGTGTGTGGATTCGTTCGGTAATGGTCACAGCTCTGCTTCCTCCTTTCCGAAATAGTCCAAAAGAAGATCGTCAAATTCCTGAATCTCTTCGTGACCGAAGCCAGGGTACAGCAGACGCTTCTTGGGACAGGTCAGGCGGTTATATACGGCGCATTGGGTTTGCGGGGGACAGACAGTGTCTGCCAGTCCTGTGGCAAAGAGCACGGGGCATTTGACCATATGGGCGAAGTTCATGGTGTCGATGTAGCCCAGCTTTGCAAACCACTCGTCGGCTTTTGTGCCGTCCGGGTCGAACCACCGGGAATAATAGCGGATGCCCTCATAGGCAATCTCATCGGCGCCCAGCTCCCAAATCATGCGAAAATCGCTGAGGAAAGGGTACTGAATGGCTGCTCGGTTGATAAGGTCCGGGTTGAGGGCACAGCAGGCGATTCCCTGCGCACCGCCCTGCGAGCCGCCGTTTACAAAAATGCGATTCAGGTCGATGCCGGGAAGCTCTCTGACAATTCGGCATAGAATCCGGATGTTCTGATACAGTCGGACATAGTACATATCTTCTGTGGGGCCGTTTAGTCCGGCAATGATATGCCCGGAAGCCGTGGGACCGGCGTTGCCGCCCAAATCCTCACCGGGGCCGCCCTGTCCGGGACACTCCAGAGCGATGAGAGCACAGCCCATGCCTGCGAAAGAACTCTGTTCCAGCCAGCTCCGGGTGGAGCCGGGATAGCCGTGGAATTGCAGCACCAGGGGAATGGGGCTGTCAGACCGGGGCTTTACGTATTTGGCAAACAGCTTTGCCCCGCCCATGCCGCGAAAGCACAGGTTAAGATATTCGCACCCGGGGAAGGCCGGAACCTCCGAAGGGGTGAGTTGATAATCCAGGGTTACAGCATCCGCTTCTACCATCCGCTGGGTCCAGAATGTTTCAAAATCCTTCGGGATGGGGGTGCTTCCAAGGTAGTCGTCAAAGGCAGAGAGATCGGTCATGGAATCCGCTCCTTTCGGTGCAGGCCCTTTTGTTGGACCTGATGCACTGGGATATTTCTCAACTAGATACCATTATACTCCCATTTTCCGGTTTTTGAAATAGGAAAACGAATTCTGTCGGAAGAATATTCCAGACTTTTTGAAAAAAGGGGTTGACAGACGGGGATAGCTATGTTATAATACCCAAGCAATCAAGAGATGCACCGAATATCGCGGAGTAGAGCAGTTGGAAGCTCGTCGGGCTCATAACCCGGAGGTCG
>JAHHRT010000169.1 GCA_020025615.1 Oscillospiraceae bacterium
GGCTGTCCCGGGTAAAACGGATTGGATTATTCCACGCCTCTGGCGTAAAGACCTCTGGTGCAGGTGCCGGGGTCAAAGACGGCGCGGCCCATGTACTGCCCCAGAACGGCGTCCACTTCGCCGGGGTTTTCGGTGGTGAAGTTCAGGCGGTGGGCCCACAGACCCATGCCGCGCAGACTGCTGAGTTTGTCCAGTAAGTACAGTTTTTTGCCGTTATACAGCACATTCCGGCACGTTCCGGGGTCTTTCAGCAGGGGGAAGTCCTCGCCCATGCGGTCCACCAGCTTGGTGGAGGTCTCGCAGGAGCAGGTTCCGGTCCGGCCCTTGATGACGCAGTTTTCCATGAGCATCAGGGGCAGACGGCCGTAGACGAGAATCTCCACGGGGACGGCCTTGCTCAGATCGCGGATCTGGGGAATGGTCATTTCGAAGCTGACCAGCTGGCTCTCCACCTGGTTCTGGCGCAGGTAGTGCATGGCGCGGGAGTTGTAGATGTTCAGACCGAAGTCGCCGCGGATGCCGAAGTGCCGCTGCTGGGCCATACGCATCTGACCCAGATTGCCGGTCAGCACATGGCGCACGCCCATGCGCTGGGCGTAGTCCAGGGCTGCCGCCCACTGGGAACGTTCGCCGTCCCGGATGACTCTGGGAAGAATGGCCGTCAGTTCCGTGTCCACAGGCACCCGTCCCGGCAGTTCGGGATGGGCCAGCAGCTCATACAGGGGGACATACAGTACCGCCGGACGCAGAGACAGGAGCTTGGGTGTGATCTGCTCCGCCGTCCGCACGGCTACCGTGAAGGTGGCCTCGCCGGGAATACCGTCGTAGGGAGCGATTTTCAGGTAGCTGCCCAGTCTCGGCACATCCACCCGGCCACGCAGGGCGGTCAGCTGATCCAGTACCTCCCGGCGCATGGAGTTGATGACCGATGCGGGCATCATCAGGCCGCGCTCCACCACGGCCCGGACGTTTTCGCAGTAATAGGGGGTGCCGCCGGTCTTGCCCAGCCGCTGGGTCAGTTCCTCCTGGCTCAGCTCCCGGCCTCTGGACAGCTCGGGGATGGGTCCGACGGTCTTGCACACGTGGCCGTCGTTGTCCTCCACGGCAAGGAGGGCATTTTCGCCGTCGCGAATCATGGCATAGAACCGCACGGGTACTCTGGGGTTCTCTCCCCGCTCGTAAGTCTCTCTTGCGGCGGCAAACAGTTCCCGGTTTTCCGGCTCATCCTGGTGGGTGCCGAACATCTGCTGGCCGATTTCGCCGGTGTAGTAGCCGTCGGTGAAGCCCTGACGGGAGAAAGCGGCTTCCAGCTGGTCCAGATCGTCCTGGGTGACGGGCTTGCCGTCCAGCACGGCCCGGTAAATGCGGGTGACGATGGCCACGTATTCGGGGCGCTTCATGCGTCCCTCGATTTTCAGACTGCGTACACCCATGCGCCGCAGGTCTTCCAGATAGCCGATGAGACAGTTGTCCTTGAGGCTCAGGGGGTAGCGGCTTTCTTCGTAGCGGCCGTAGCCGTAGGCCATGCGGCAGGGCTGGGCGCACTGGCCCCGGTTGCCGGAGCGTCTGCCGATGACGGACGAGAGGTAGCACTGACCGGAGTAGCACATACACAGGGCGCCGTGGACAAAGACTTCGATTTCGATGGGGCTGTTTTTGCAGATAAAGGCGATTTCGTCCCTTGGCAGTTCCCGCGCCAGCACCACACGGGTGCAGCCCAGGTCTGCGGCCTGGAGCACGCCTTCCAGCGAGTGAATGCTCAGCTGGGTGGAACCGTGGATGGGGACGGAGGGTGCAATCTGGCGGCACAGCTCCATGACACCCAGATCCTGCACGATAAAGGCATCAATGCCCAGGGTGGCAGCGGTGCGGATGACGTCAGCGGCCCGCTGCATCTCCCGGTCGGAGACGAGGATGTTGAGGGTCAGATGCACCTGTACGCCCCGGACGTGGCAGTAAGTAATGGCCTCCTGCAATTCGTCCACAGAGAAATTCTTGGCATTTCGCCGGGCGTTGAACTGCCCGTATCCCAAATACACTGCATCGGCTCCATTCTGCACGGCGGCGCGCAGGGACTCCATGGACCCGGCAGGAGAAAGTAATTCAATCATGTCAGATACCTCGAAAAATGTCATAAGCATAGTTATTCCGAACCATTTTATCACATTCTGACGTGAGAAGAAAGGGCAAATGCTAGAAAAA
>JAHHRT010000017.1 GCA_020025615.1 Oscillospiraceae bacterium
AGATAGGCTTTCTTCACTGCGTCGGAGCTGGCAAGCTCGGCACCGGTGCCGCTGAGTGTGATTTTTCCGGTTTCCAGAACATAGGCCCGGTCTGCTACCTGCAGGGCCTTTCTGGCGTTCTGCTCCACCAGCAGGATGGTGGTTCCCGCCTTGTGGAGCTCCTTGATGATGTCAAAAATCTGGTCCACCAGAATGGGGGCCAGGCCCATGGAGGGCTCATCCAGCATCATCAGCTTGGGGTGGCTCATCAGTGCCCGGCTCATAGCCAGCATCTGCTGCTCGCCGCCGGAGAGGGTGCCCGCAACCTGCTTGCGCCGCTCTTTCAGCCGGGGGAAGTAGTTGAACACCATATCGAGGTCCTCTTTGGAGACCTCTTTATTGATGTAAGCACCCATTTCCAGATTCTCCTGGACGCTCATCTGCAAGAAGATCCGCCGTCCCTCGGGGACGTGGGCCAGGCCATGGCGCAGAAGCTTATAGGCGTCGGTGTGGGCGATGTTCTCGCCGCAGAAGGTGATGGAGCCGGAGCGGGGATGCATCAGGCCGGAGATGGTTTTCAGAATGGTGCTCTTGCCTGCACCGTTGGCACCGATCAGGGCCACAATCTCCCCCTCTTTTACCTCAAAGGACACGCCCTTAATGGCGTGGATTGCGCCGTAATATACATGAAGATCCTCAATTTGCAGCATGGTCAAACGCCCTCCTTGCCCAGATATGCTTCGATGACTGCGGGGTCCTGGCGAATCTGCTCGGGCGTGCCCTTGGAAATGATTCGTCCGTAATTCACAACGGCGATGCCCTCGCAGACATTCATCACCAGGTTCATATCGTGCTCAATGAGGAAGATGGCGATGTGGAAGGTATCCCGAATCCGGCGAATCTGGTGCATCAGCTCGGTGGTCTCGCTGGGGTTCATGCCCGCCGCCGGCTCGTCCAGCAGGACAATGGAGGGATTGGTTGCCAGGGCCCGGACGATTTCCAGGCGGCGCTGGACACCGTAAGGAAGGCTGCCTGCCTTCTGGAAGGCCACGTCCGCCATGCCCATAAAGTCCAGCAGCTCCATGACCCGCTGATTGGCCTTCTTCTCCTCCCGGTAGTAAGCGGGGGTGTGCAGAACACTGGAGAAGAAAGAGCAGTTGATCTGATTGTGCATACCCACCTTGACATTGTCCAGTGCGGTCATCTCAGAGAACAGGCGGATATTCTGGAAGGTACGGGCGATGCCCAGGCGATTGACCTTGGCTGTGCTCATACCCTTGGTATCCACGCCGTTAATAAGGATACTGCCCCGGGTGGGCTGGTAGACACTGGTAAGCAGGTTAAAAATGGTGGTCTTACCTGCGCCGTTGGGGCCGATGAGGCCGGAAATCTCGGTGGGGCCTACGGTGATGCTGAACTCATCCACCGCAGTGAGGCCGCCGAAGTCGATGCCCAGGTTGCGGACATCCAGCACCGGGCGCTTTCCCGCATCCTCCTCACGAAGATAATTGATGGTGGAAACCGGAATCATCTTTCTGGAATATTCATTCATGGCAGGCAGCCTCCTTTCTTCTGAATTTGGAAGTAAACTTTTCAGTCACCATGGCGATTCTGTTCTTCACCGCCGGGGACCAGGTGCACAGCATCACAACGATGAGCACCACAGCATAGAGAATCATACGGTAATCGGCAAGACCTCTCATGGCCTCGGGAATCACATACAGCACTGCCGCAGAAATCACAGAGCCCAGGATATTGCCCATGCCGCCCAGAACCACGAACACCAGAATATCGATGGAGGTGGTGAAGCCGAACTTAGATGCCGCCACAGCGGAGTAGTTGAGGCCATAGAGGGCACCTGCCATACCGGCAAGGAATGCGGAGACCACAAAAGCCTTCATACGGAACGCCGTGGTGTTGATGCCCACAGACTCCGCAGCGATGTAGTTGTCCCGAACGGCCTTGATGGCCCGGCCTTCCTTGGAGTTGATCAGGTTGAGAACCACAAACAGAGTAAAGAGAATCAGCAGGAAGCCCATGAAGAAGGTGGACAGCTTCTGGATTCCGGTGGCACCCAGGGCGCCGCTGAGAATCATCTTTCCGGCGGGGTCCATGTGGATTCCCTCTGCATTAAGGGCGAAGTGGAGGCCCTTGGCATCCAGACCGATGTAGAGATTTCCGACGATGTTCTTGAGGATCTCACCAAAGGCCAGGGTGACGATTGCCAGGTAGTCACCGCGAAGCCGCAGGACAGGGATGCCAATCAGCAGGCCCGCAAAGCCAGCCAGAATACCGCCAACCACCAGGGCTGCCAGAAGCAGCAGGAAATCGTTGGGAATGAAGCTTCTCAGGCAGGCAGCTGCCACGATACCGGCGAAGGCACCCACGCCCATGAAGCCCGCATGGCCTAAACTCAGCTCGCCGGAGATACCAACCACCAGGTTGAGGGACACGGCAAGCACGATGTACACACAAATGGGGACCAGGTATCCGGTCACGGACCGGGTGAGCATCCTCTGGGAAGCCAGGGTCTGCATCACAATATAAAATACGATCACAAGGCCATAGGTCATGGCCGCAGATCTGTTGCGATTCACGCAGTCAAAAAAACGTTTCATCATAGCCGCCACCTTACACTTTCTCCTGGACAGCCTTACCCATAAGGCCGGCAGGTTTCACAAGGAGCACCAGAATCAGCACCAAAAACACAATGGCGTCGCTGAACTGGGTGGAGAAATAAGCCTTGCTGAAGGTCTCGATGACACCCAGCAGGATACCGCCCAGCATAGCACCGGGGATGGAGCCGATGCCGCCGAAAACCGCTGCGGTGAAGGCCCGGATACCGGGCATGGAGCCGGTGGTGGGCTGGAGGGTGGGAACGGCGGAGCAGAGCAGCACACCTGCAATGGCAGCCAGGGCAGAGCCGATGGCGAAGGTCATAGAGATGGTGCGGTTTACATTGATACCCATAAGCTGGGCTGCATCCCGGTCCTCAGACACGGCACGCATGGCCTTGCCCATCCGGGTCTTCCCGGTGAACAGCGTCAGGGCCACCATAATCAGGATGCTGGCAAGGATGGTGATGATCACCTCTCCGGTGATGGTCAGTCTGCCGGAGAACAGCTTCAGCGGTGCAAAGGTCACAATGCTGGCAAAGTTCTTGGGTGCGGAGCCCCAGATGAGCTGGGCTCCATTCTGCAAAAAGTAGCTGATGCCGATGGCGGTAATCAGCACTGCCAGGCTGGAAGTGCCTCGCAGGGGCTTGTAGGCCAGGCCCTCAATGAGAACACCCAGCAGGGTGCACACCGCCATGGCGATGAGCACGCCCAGCACAGCAGGCAGTCCCAGATAACTGGTCACGCAGTAAGAGATATAGGCACCTACCATAATCACATCGCCGTGGGCGAAGTTCAGCATTTTGGCAATGCCATAGACCATGGTATAGCCCAGAGCGATGATGGCATACACCGCACCGATGCTGACGCCGTTGATCAAATACTGAAGAAAATTCATTCTCTCTTCCTCCTTGTTCCAACAGCCCATGAGAGGGCCCAGACCCTAGACCCTCTCATGGACCGTAGGGGAAATTTCTGGGAGTTGGGCAGGGTCTCCCCTGCCCGATCCCGTTACACACGTTAGTCTGCGGTGACGTAAACGCCGTTTTCAACCTTAACTGCCTTGGGGAGCTTGGAGACTGCGCCGTCTGCCTGCCAGGTCATGGTCTCACCGGTGATGCCGCTGTAGGTCATGGTGAGCATCTGCTCTACCACCTTATCGCACACTTGCTGATAATCCATATCGGCAGTGACACCGGCAGCCTGGCAAGCCTGGTCAATGATGTAGGCTGCATCGTAAGCGTCAGCAGCGAACTGGTTGGGGACAACGCCGAACTTTTCGGTGTAGTTCTTCACGAATTCCTGAACCCGCTCATCGTCTGCGGTGGCATCAAAGGGAGTCAGAAGCAGGACGCCTTCGGCCAGCTTGGGGTCGAAGCCTTCCACAGCCAGGATGCCGTCCAGGCCGTCGCAGCCGACAAACAGAGGCTCATAGCCAATCTTATTGGCATAGGTGAGGATCTGTGCGCCCTCCACGCTGTAGATGGGCATGAACACCAGATCACATCCGGCAGCCTGGCACTTGGTCACCTGGGTGGACAGGTCTGCCTTGTTGTCGCTGGTGTAGGACTCTTCACAGACCACGTTCAGGCCCTTGGTCTTTGCCTCGCTCACGAAGGTATCCCGGACACCCACGGAGTAGGGATTGGAGCTTTCATAAATCAGGCCGATCTTGCTGTCCTTGTAATTCATGCTGATGTAGTCAGCAGTAACCAAGCCCTGGTTGGGGTCGGTGAAGGCAACCTGGAACACATTGTCGCCGGTGGCGATGATGTTGGGGTCAGAACCGGAAGGAGTCAGCATGAACACATGGTCTTCTGCACAGTTGGAACCGATGGTAACCGCACAGCCGGAGGTGGTCGGACCGGCCATGATCTGCATCCCCCAGTCCATCAGGGTGTTGAAGGAGTTCACAGCCATTTCGCTGTCGCCCTCGTCATCCTCTACACGGACCTCGTACTGGAGACCGCCCTTGGCGTTGATCTCCTCGAAGCCCAGCTTCAGGCCATACTCAACGGCCTTGCCGTACATGGCATAGTCATTGGTAAGGGGGCCGCTGTTGCCGACCTTAATGACGCCGCCAGCCTGTGCGGAGGCTTTTTCCGTTGCGGAGCTGTTTGCTGCGGGCTTTTCGCCGCCGCAGCCTGCCAGCATAGAGGCTGCCATAACCGCAGCCAGGGCCAGAGATACTACCTTTTTCATAATTCATTCTCCTCTTTTCTGAATTTTCGCTACAAAAAAAGCGGCTACGCAAGGCGTAACCGCTTCTTCATACCAATCAGCTTTCCCGGTTACGCAGTCATTTGCAAATCATAATAATGGGCAGAATAATCCCAATAATAATGCAAATGACTGCTGCCATGCTCGTGGCAGTGTCGGGAACCATCCAGTCGGCACAAGAGACCGTCCGAACAGTGTGTGCAAAATGCTGGTTCATCGTGTTTTTCATCCCTTGTACCTCCTCTCTGAATGTGCCCTTATTGTATCTCCACTAAAGACATTTGTCAACGAGATAAACACCACAGAATCAAGTCTTGATTCTGTGGTGTTTTTTGTGCAAAAAGACGATATTTTATTCCTGATCCATGACCTGCTTACAAGCAGTCAAAACTTTACTCAGCACAGGGACACAGTTTGCGCTGCCATATCCGGCATTTTCTACCACCGCCACGAAGGCCAAGGGGTAATCTTCGTCCAAAATAAAGCCGGAGAACATGGCGTTGGAGGTCAGGTCACCGCCCAGCTGGCTGGTGCCGGACTTGCCGCAGACCTTTTGGAAGCCCGGAAAATTTCCGCTGCCATAGATGGTCTGCACATTGTTGTGCATATACTCCTGTAAGGTCTGCGCCACCTGCGCAGACATAATCTGAGGAGACTTCTGGGTTTTGGCACGGTAGGTCTCCCGCTCCCCGGAGGTGACATGGGAGACGAGATAGGGCTCTGCCCCCCGACCGCCCCCTGCGATGGCGCCCATAAAGGCCATATAGCGGCAGGGGTTCACCAGGTCCGTATACTGACCGATGCAGCTCCAGGCCAGCTCCACCGGGGCCGCCTTGGAAATGTCATAATTGCCCGCCGCCGTGGTAAAGCCGTCAAAGGAAAGGGGCTCCATAATCTGGAACTTTTTCACATACTGCTCCATATTGGCCTTTCCCACCTGCTCTGCAATCTGGGCATAGGCACAGTTGCAGGAGTGGGCCAGTGCAGATTTCAGGGTCACTTTGCCGTGGGCCTTCTCGCAGGTCACCTTGTCAATGCCGTACTCATAGGTGCCGGTGCAGGTAAAGGTCTGGTCCAGAATATCCGGCACCGTATCCAGTGCCGCCGCCGTGGTGACGATCTTAAAGATGGAGCCGGGCGGGTAGGTGCTCTGAATAAAGCGGTTCAGATACACGCCCTTATAGGCCCCGTCGGGGTCACTGCTGATGTCCGGCACGTTGTCCGGGTCAAAGCTGGGAGAGCTCACGGCGCAGAGAATCTCGCCGGTTTTGTAGTTGTACACACCCACTGTACCCCTGCGCTTGCCCAGGGCCGCCATGGCGGTATTCTGCACCTGGGCGGAAAGGGTCAGAACCGTCTTTCCCTCCTCCTGCCACTGGGTATGGTTGTAAAGGCCGTTCACCCGGTCAAAGCCGGACATGGCAGCCGCATAGCTGTTTACCACCGTACTGCGAATGTTGCGGTTCCGGTCGCCCAGCCAGTGGAGGGTGGATTTCCGGGTGGCAGCGTCAGACGCATAATTGCGCCCCTCATGGAAATTCAGCAGTACCTGACCGGAACGGTCGGTCACACTGCCGCTTTCCAGATAGGCCCCGTGGTAGATATGGGGAGAGCCTGTGAAGGATGCCCACTGCGCCGCCTGGGTGGTATACTCCCAGAGGAAGAACCCCATGCCGCCCAGCAGAATCAGCAGAAACAGCCACACAATCCAGGTTCGTCTGGTCACTCTATGCATCTTCGTTCTCGCCTCCATTGATACGCACAGCAAAGCTGGCATTCTGCCGGGTATCCGCCGCCTTCACAAAGGCCAACAGTCCCCATGCACCGATCATACTGGTGCCGCCGTTGGACAGGAACGGGAAGGTAACGCCGGTGAAGGGCAGAAGGTCCAGGGTGCCCATGCAGTTCAGAATGGTCTGAATGGTGAGGATACTGACCGCCGTAAGGGCACCGATGCTGTAAAAGCTGCTTCTGGCTACCTTGGCAGAGCGGATGGCAAACAGGCCGTAGACCACCACCGTCAGCACCATCATCACTGCCAGCAGCAGGCCCCATTCCTCGGAGATGGTGGCAAAGGCAATATCCGAATCCGCCGCAAACACCCGCCGCAGCCAGCCCTGCCCCGGTCCCAGGCCAAAGAGGCCGCCGGAGGCAATGCACATGAGGGCATGGGTCTGCTGATAGCCCTGGTTCAGGGGGTCTTCCCAGATATGCCGCCAGATGGCGAACCGTTTCAGGGCATGGGGGGCAATCTTAATCGCCAGGACCCCGGCAAAGCCCAGGGCTGTAATGGCAAGGGCCACGGTGCCCACGCTGCCGGAGCGGAGATAGGCAATGACCAGGAAGGCGCAGAAGAAAATCAGAGCCGTTCCGAAGTCGTTCATAAGGGCCAGACAGCCGCAGATTACCACGGAATAGGCAATGAACAGAATGATGTTCCGCTTGGTCATGATCCGGTCCATGGTGGATGCGCCGGCAAAGACGAAGCAGACCTTACTCAGCTCCGAGGGCTGCAAGGAAACGCCGTTGAGGTTGAGCCAGTTTTTGGCGCCGTACTGCTCCTCACCGAAGAGCAGGGTGATGATGAGAAATCCCAATCCAGCCGCCACCGCCAGATAGCGGACCTTCTTAGCCCGCTCCAGATCCCGCAGAGACCAGCCGATGATGAGGAACATGACAATGCCCAGCAGCAAGGCCGCCAGCTGCTTCACAGACTCCCCGGGCTTCACCGCTGCAATGGCAGCCATACCCATGGTGCATAGGAAAAAGGCCAGGGTTTCCAGCTCAAAGGCATTGCGGTGAATGGCGGCATAAAAGGCAAACAGCAGCCACTGGACGCAGAAAATCCCGCCAAAGCCCATGAGAATATTGGGAACATTCTCACTTTTCGCGGTCACCAAAAAGCCCAGCACCATCAGGCACTGCATCATGCTGAGAATCACCAGGTTGGCAGCTGTATGCCAATGGCTGCTGCCCTTGGTTCGCAGCTCCGCCAAATGCTGCTCCTGCCGCTTGGTAATGGGCTGCAGGTGCATCTCCACCCCGCCGATGGTAATTTTATCCTTTTCCCCGATGGCGGAAATCTCCACGGGCTTTCCGTTCACCAGGGTTCCGCTTTTGGAGCCTGCATCCCGAATGGTCCAGCTTCCGTCGTCGTAACGGGTCAGGACTGCGTGGTTGCGGGATACCGCCATGTCATGGATGGTCACGTCGCTGCTTCTGCTGCGTCCGATGACATTTTCCCAATGGGTAATGGGCAGCTGAGTGCCGTCCTTTAGGTTGAGCCAGGCCCAGATCTCCGGCTCCCGCCGGAAGGTAAGCAGGGGCTTTGCACAGCGCAGCAGAATCAGCGCACCCAGTACGGGCACCACAAACCGCAGAAGTCCCAGAAAAAAGGCTGCATATTCTCCTGCTAAGTAAGCCTCCAAGATCCGTTCCATGTCATCACCTCCTGTATGTTATCATTTGTTGTATGCATAAATATTTATTCCGCTAAGGTGCGAAGCAGTGCGATTTCCTTCTGGTAGCCCGGAAGCTCGTTGGGGGTTTCCAGAATCATGGGCTTGTCCCTCAGAGCCGGATGGTTCACAATGGCCCGGAAGGTCTCGATTCCCAGACTTCCCTGCCCCAGGCACTCGTGACGGTCCTTGTGGCTGGCAAAGGGATTTTTCGAGTCGTTCACATGAAGGGCGCAGAGCCGGTCCAGGCCCACGACCCGGTCAAACTCCTGGAGCACCCCGTCCAGATCGCCCACAATGTCATAGCCGCCGTCATAGATATGGCAGGTATCCAGGCATACGCCCACATTGTCGCTGCCCACGGCATCGATGATGTCCCGCAGCTCCTGGAAGCTGGCGCCGACCTCACTGCCCTTGCCCGCCATGCTTTCGAGAAGCACCTTCACGGGATAGCCCGGCTCCAGTGCCTTTTTGAGGGCCGAAGCAATATAGTCGATTCCTGCCTCGGTGCCCTGGCCCACATGACTGCCGGGGTGGAAATTATAGAAGTTTCCGGGAAGCGCAGCCATTCGCCGCAGGTCGTCGCAGAGAATATCTGCGGCAAAGGCCCGGGCCTCCGGGTCCTTGGTGCACAGGTTCATGGTGTAGGCTCCGTGGGCAACCAGAGGGCCGAAGTGGTTTTCCTCCATCATGGCCACCGCACGGGCGGCATCCTGGGGGTCCTCCTGCTTGGCCTTACTGCCCCGGGGGTTTCTGGTAAAGAACGCAAAGGTATTTGCGCCGATATTAAGAGCGGTTTTCACCATTTCCGCATATCCGGCGGAAGCGGACAGATGACAGCCGATATAGTTCATAATCATTCCTCCCTAGTGTATCAATATAACATATTCCCCAACAAATTGCAATTGGAAGCCGCATACAGTTTGACACCTTCCCAAAATTCATGGTATAATGACTTTAACTCCATTCCACAGGACAAAAAGCCCCTATTCGGGGAACATCCCGAATAGGGGGCAGTGTGTCGAAAGTTCCGCCTCCGCGGTTTCCGGGGCGGACAGAAAGGATTTTTTCGGTGATTCTATGCCTAAATCCGACAATCAAAAGCTGAAAATTCTCTATATCCTGGACTACCTGCAAAACAACTCCCGGGAGGATCACCCGGTCAAGGCCACGGAGCTGATTGAGATGCTCCGCAGCCACGACATTGCCTGTGAGCGCAAAACCATCTATTCGGACATCGCTGCCCTCCAGGCCTTCGGCATTGAAATTCTCTCCCTGCCGGGGAAAAACGGCGGGTACTATATCGGCACCCGGAACTTTGAACTGCCGGAGCTGAAGCTCCTCATCGATGCGGTCCAGTCCAGCCGATACCTCACCGCTTCCAAGTCCCGGGAGCTGATTGAAAAGCTCTGCCGCCAGTGCAGTGTCTACGACGCAAAGCTTCTGCGCCGGGACGTGGTGGTGGAGCGCCGGGTCAAGAGCATGAATGAGACCATCTACTACAACGTGGATGCCATTCAGGAGGCCATTGCCCAAAACCAGCAAATCAGCTTCCGCTATTTTGACTGGGGGCTGGACGGCAAGCGGAAGTTCCGGGAAAAGAGCTACCTGGCAAGCCCTTACGGACTGTGCCAGGACAATGAAAACTGCTATCTTCTGGCCCACTCCCCCCGCCACGGTGTCACCCACTACCGGGTGGACCGGATGCAGAACATCCGGCTTTTGAACTTCCCCCGGACCCCCTGCCCGGAGCTCACGGGAAAGGCCTTCTACGAACACGCAAAGCAGCTTTTCTCCATGTACTCCGGGGAAAGCGTGGAGGTCAAGCTTCGGTTTCACCGGGACCTGGTCAACGTGGTCTTTGACCGCTTCGGACGGGATGTGATGCTGATTCCCGACGGCGAGGACCACTTTGTGGTTACCGTCCGGGTCGCCATCTCCCCCATGTTCCTCAGCTGGGTCATCGGCTTCGGCAAAAAGGCCCAGATCCTCTATCCCCAGCAGGTCATTGATGCCTGCAAGGCCCTCTGTCAGGAGGCCCTGGCGCAATACTAGGCCAGGGAGAACGAGGAAAACACCTGATGCCACACCACCTGCAAGGTCTCTGTGGTGTCTGCATCCCGCAGCACCGACAGGGTATAGTGGTAGTTTCCGTCATCCAAAATGGCGGCCCGGCCCAGGCGCTCCCCCTGCTCCCCTGCCGAGGCCCAGACGAAGTCGTACCGCTTTACGCCATCCTGCTCCCGCTCCATCACCGTGAGCTCCTCCGGCTCATAGCCTGTGAGGGCCCGGATGGTGGCGGGAAGGTCCCCGGACTCCATGGTTTCAACGGCGATCTCATAGTCCTTGCACAGATAGAACCGGCTGCTCTCGCTTTCCATAGTGGGAACCGCCGCCTCTCCGGGAAGCTCTACAGAGATCTCCCGGGGCGGGGCCATCACCGGCTCCACCAGGGTGTCGTCCACCGTTTCCATGGTCTGCACCTGCCCGCAGCCGCACAAAAACGCTGCCAACAGAACCGCCAACACATACATTTTCACTACGATCCCTCCCGAAAGGAATTTTTATGCTTACCTTTTTTCTTGGTTATCTGTTTCTAGTCAATGCACTTGCCTTCCTGCTTATGCTTGCGGACAAGCGTAAGGCGCAAAAAAAGCTCTGGCGCATCCCGGAAGCCACCCTGATGACCGTGGCGGCCATCGGCGGCAGCATCGGGGCCCTGGCGGGAATGTACACCTTCCGTCACAAAACCAGAAAGCCCAAGTTCTACATCGGCATCCCGGTGATTCTGGCGCTGCAAATCCTGGCAGCGGCCTATCTTCTCTATATTGCTCTCTAAAGTAACTGCGGCGCGCATCTGATTGGATGCGCGCCGCAGAAGCGTTTCGTCTTTTCGTTTATGGGGCGGGGACCGTCTCCGCCTTCTCTTATGGCGTATCCTGGCCCAAATAATCCCCCAGATTGGTGCCCTTGGGCAGATGCAGCCGAATCATGCGGATGCCCAGGAAATTCTCCTTCTGGCACACATCAAAGGGCACCCCGGCATTTGACAGGTTATAGATCTGCTCGGTGACATTCAATTCTTTCTCTTCGCCGTCATCCAGCCGAATGGTCAGGGTGTAGTCATCCTTATCCGATGCCGGTTCCGCTCGCTCCACCACCTCCGCGGGATAGTGCTGAACAGGATGAGAAATCGCCAGATTTCCACCGTAGGTCAGCGAAAAAGCCACCATAGTCAGGCACAGCAGCGTCACAGCAAATCCATCACTGCCCCGCAGTCGCTTAGGCGTACGCATCCAAAACAGTCCGATGAGCACTACTGCGACCACAGCTGTCTGAATCAGAAGCAACCCTGTCTCCATCACCTGAAGCATCCGCTCCGCCCAGAAATAGTAAACCTGTGCCGTCAGCACCAGAGACAGAATGGATACCATGGTGGTTGGGAACTTTATGTGCATGGAGTTCCACTCCTGGGTGGCCCCCCGAGGACGGTCCCCCAGCAGGATTACCGGAGCAAACAGGAGATAGTAAACAATCATAGGCACCGACGCAAAAGCCGTCAGGAAAATAGCATGAGACATTTTGAGCTCCGTAAACAGATACAGCAGCATCGGCACAAAACATCCCGCCGCAAACAGGCAGACCACCAGATTCATACCAAAATGAATGGCCCCCATGTGGTCATGGAGCGGCGTGCGGTCCTCCTCCCGCCAGGATACCACAGGGGCCTCAGACTGCTCAATCTGCTTTTCCAGCGTCTTGCTGACCTGAAGAGAGGTGCCGCGGCTGTCCAGCCAATTCAGGAAATCCTCGACCCCCTGCATATTGGTCTCTGCGGAAAACAGCTTCTTCCCCTGTCCGTCCAGAAAATGGAGGGACTGGGAAGCAGTCATGCGGACAGAGCCAATCTGCTCCAGGGGAATCACACGCTCCCTGCCGAAGCTGGACACATAGGAGACAGAATCCTGGTAGACCGAAATCTTCCGATTTTTCCGGGCCAGAAGCATCCAGGCCCCCAGGCCCACCAGGAACAGTCCCAGGAGCATAAACACTATCCCCACCACCAGAGTCTCCTCTTCGGAAACGCAGAAGGACAGGAACGTAAATACCAGCCCCACCAGAGCAGCGGCAATGCCCACCCAGGAAATCCATTTCTGCTCGCAGACCACGATTTTCGGCGTTTCCTTTCGGTCCTCCGGTCCTTTACAGCGCAGCAGCGCCAGGATGATGGTCCCCAGGGTCAGCAGCGTCACCACATTGACTGCCATGGCAGCAAGGGGGATCTCCGAACGGTTCACCAGCACCATCAAAGCACTGAACAGGGTAAAGGTCAGCAGTGCAATGCCGGAAACGGTGCAGATGCGGTTTCCGCCGCATTTGGGAAGCTCAGAAGGGGGTTGGGAAAAGTCCGCTTCCTCCTCAGAAAGAACTTCCTGCTTCCACGTTTCCAGCAGCCCCGGGTCCATCAGCGGACCGCCGCAGTGAGGGCAGCGAGGGGTATACTGCATCTGGGGAATAAACGGTTTCCGCTCCAAGGACAGAGGCTCCCCGCAGTGGGGGCATACCCAATCCTGACGGAAGCTCCACAGGCGGATATAGCGCAGCACCGGAAACAGCACAAGAGGCAGAAGAAACATAGCCGCCAGAAGAAGCCAGGCATTGCGCAGCAGTAAATATCCCAGCGTTGCCAGCAGCACCAGTCCCCCCACGGCGTAGATTGCTCGGCTGCTCCGTTTTCTCGCTTTTTCATCTGCTGTGCGAAAGACCTTACAGCATTGCTTTTCGTCATCCCGAAGCATGAGAAGAAACGTCTCAATTTCCTCGTACAGGCTGTCTACAGGAACCTCGACTTCGTCCATCCGCTTCCCCGCCACATAAAATGTAAGACGGTCCCCTTTGATTTGGACTTCTCCCAGAGGCATACGGACAGTCAAGATGTCCCCTGTCTGGCTGATTTCACAATCCGGGTAATTCTTTTTGAGCCGAGAAATGAGATCCGCTGATTTCCGGTTCTTTACATCCATAAAAACACTCCTTCACACAGGACATACAGATTGGAACCTCCCATCTGAATTCCCGGTTTCTGCCAAATTGAATGGGATGATTATAGCACCGGGTATCGCAAAAATACAGCAGGCAGCCACCATGGAAACAGAAAAAATTCCCCTTAAAAATTGGGCAGATTGCTGTATGTCTTCCCGATCTGAGCCGAAAAGGCAGCCACAGCATGGAGTACTGTAACTGCCTTTTTCGTATATTCTCGGAGAATTTTGTGGTTTTCGCTTATTTCTCACTCAAAATGGCTTCTGCGGTCTGGATACCGTCCAGGGCGGCGGACATAATGCCACCGGCATAGCCTGCGCCCTCACCGGTGGGATAGAGGCCACGCAGCTGAGACTGGCGGCTTTCGTCCCGGAGAATCCGCACCGGGGAAGAACTTCTGGTCTCCGGCCCGGTGAGCACTGCATCGGGGTTTCCAAAGCCCTGCAGCCGTCCGTCCAGAAGGGGCAGTGCCTTTTCCAGTGCCCCGGTAATCTTCTCCGGCAGCACCTGATGGAGGTCGCACCAGGTCACCCCCGGGCGATAGGTGGGAACCACAGAGGCTCCCTGAGTGCTGGGCCGTCCTGCCAGGAAGTCCCCCACCGTCTGCGCCGGGGCACGGTAGCTGCCGCTGAGGTCATAGGCCCGCTGTTCCAGCTCCCGCTGCCACTGCATACCGCCCAAGCTTCCCTCATAGGGGAAATCCCTGGGGTTCAGGGTCACCAGCAGGGCGGCGTTGGCGTTGTCTCCGTCTCGGTCGGCGTTGCTCATGCCGTTGGTGGCAATGCGTCCCGGCTCGGAAGCCGCCGCCACCACACTGCCGCCGGGGCACATACAGAAGGTGTACACCGTTTCCTCGTCCAGGTGCTGCACCAGCTTATAGTCCGCAGGGGGCAGGGGCAGGTCATCGGCCCCATACTGGGCCTTGTCAATCTCCCGCTGGCTGTGCTCAATGCGAACGCCCATGGCAAAGGGCTTGGGCTCCATGGGAACTCCCATTTCGTGCAAAGTCTCGAAGGTGTCCCGGGCGCTGTGTCCGATGGCAAGAATCACCCGGTCGCAGGCAATGGTCTCCCCTTGCTCCGTGCGGACGCCGACCACCTTCCCATCCTGGGTGCAAAGCTCAGTGACCTGGGTGTTAAAGCGGATTTCGCCGCCCAGGGAGAGAATACGCTTGCGGAGATTCTGAACCACCGTCAGCAGCACATCCGTGCCCACATGGGGCTTGGCATCATAGAGAATATCCTCCCGGGCTCCGGCCTTCACAAACTGTTCCAGCACCCAGCCAATCCGAGGGTTGTTGACTCCGGTGTTCAGCTTGCCGTCGGAGAAGGTTCCGGCGCCGCCCTCACCGAACTGGACGTTGCTTCTGGGGTCCAGCTGGCCTTGGGAGAAGAACTTCTCCACCTTCTCATGGCGGGTGGCTGCATCCTCGCCCCGCTCCAGAACCAGGGGCTTCCACCCTGCCATGGCGAGGATCAGAGCGGCAAACATTCCCGCAGGGCCGAAGCCCACGATGACCGGGCGCTGTGCAGGAGCCGGGACGGCCTTGGGCGGCCGATAAAAGGACACAGGAGCCAGAGAAGCCCGCTTGCAGCCGCACTGCCGCAGGATCTTCTTTTCGTTGCCATCCACCGCCACATCGATGGTGTAAATCACCTTGATATCCGGCTTCTTCCGGGCATCGATGCTGCGCCGGACGATTTTCAGATTATGGATCTTGGAGTTGGAGACCCCAAGAAGCTGTGCTGCCTCAAATTGCAGCTGATGGGCATTGTGCTCCGGGGGGAGCTGAATATCCCGAATTCTAATCATACTGGTTCCTTTCCTGCATGGGTTCCGGCAAGCCGCCCGGAGCTCCACGCCCACTGTAAATTATAGCCGCCGCAGTCGCCGTCGATGTCCAGCACCTCGCCGCAGGCATACAGCCCAGGCACCCGGCGGCTTTCCATGGTCTCCGGGGAGAATTCCTCGGTGAGGATGCCCCCGGCGGTGACCTGGGCACTGTCCATGCCCAAAGGCTCCCGAAGGCTCACATCAAACTGCTTGGTAAGTCCAGCCAGCTCCGCAAGCTCCGAATCCAGAAGCGCGGCAATCGGCTGGTTCTGGTTGATGCCTGCGCACTGGGTCAGCACCCGGCCCAGCCGATTGTGGAGGATTCCCGTGAGGAGCTCCGAGGCGGGCAGGCTGGTGGTTCTGCGGCGAAGCAGCTCCTGTTCCACCTGTTCCCGGGTAAGCTCCGGCAGGAAGTCCAACCGGCACTGCCAGACTCCCGGCCCCTGGCAGGCATCCCGGGAGATTTCAAACATCACCGGGCCGGAAAGACCCGATTCTGTAAACTGGATTTCCCCGGTGCTCTGGGCAAATACCGCCCCATCCCGGAGAATTTCAGCCCGGCAGTTGGCCCGCACACCCTTTAGGGCGGAGATTCCGGGCCAGTCGGTTTTCAGCTGGACCAGGGTAGGCCGAAGCTTCGTGCAGCGGTGTCCAAAGCCCCGAAGGAACTTATAGCCGGACATTCCGCCCCCCAGCTTCGTCCCCGCAAGGCCGCCGCAGGCGATAATCAGGCGGTCGCAGTCCACGGTTTCCGCCTGGCTGGAAATGGTGAAGCCCGCCGGGGTTTTCTTCACTTTCTCTGCCTCAAACCCGGTCATCACCGTGATATTGGGCTTTTCCAGAGCAAACCGCAGCACATCCACCACAGAATTGGCCTGGTCCGAATAGGGGTAGACCCGTCCTGAGGACTCCGCCACAGTGTAAAGGCCCAGGCTCTGAAACCAAGCTAAGGTCTCCGCCACGGGATGGGCACTGAGGGCCCCCGCCGCAAAGGCCGGATTCTCTCCATGATAGCCCCCTTCCATGGCGTGTAGGTTTGTTAAGTTACAGCGGCCGTTGCCTGTGGCCTGGAGCTTTCTGCCCACCCGGGCCTGACGCTCCAGCAGAATCACCTGGTTTTCCGGATTCTCCGCCGCCGCAAGGGCCGCCGCCATGCCGGAGGCACCACCGCCGATAATACCGATTTTCATAGTCCACCTGCTTTCCCAGATTGCGTTATCCCGTGCTTTGGGATTTTTCCGGGTTAAATATCCATTACTTCGGCTATTATACTCTAAAAAAGCCCAGGATACAAGAAAAACTTCCTTGCAATCTTTCCCGGCTGTGTTATAATAGCTCCGAAGCGGTGCGCATACACTGCAAGCATTTATGGAAGGAGCGGCCTATGGATCGCAGGAACATTGAAAAAATCGCCCGGACCCCGGAAGATCGGCTGCTGCTTGCCAAGCTCTGGGACAAAATCGACACGGGAATCCGCAGAAACATCCCCGCCAACACCTGCTTTCTCTCCCCCCGGGAGTTGGAGCTGGCCCGGTATCTCTTCGGGGAGGCCCCGGGGCTTACCGCCTTCGGCGGCTATGGGGAAGCGGAGCGGAAAATGCTGTGCTATCTCCCCGACTATCTCACCGAGGAAGCCCTCTATGAGGAGGATTCTCCCCTGGTCTGTCTCCGGGCCAGCTTCTACCAGGGAGACAGCCCCAGCCACCGGGATTTCCTGGGGGCCTTGATGGGGGCGGGCATCGCCCGGGAGACCTTAGGCGATATCTGCGTGGGAAAAGAGAGCTGTGATTTCTTCGTCACCCAGGAGATTGCCCCCTATGTGCTGCAAAACTTTCTCTCCGCCGGACGGGTCAAGCTCCATTTGGAGCAGGTGCCTCTGCGTGAGGCCGCCATTCCCCAGCCGGAAGTGAAGGAAATCAAAGACACCCTGGCATCTCTGCGTCTCGACAGTGTGATTTCCTCCGGCTTCCGCATCGGAAGAAGTCTCGCCGCCCAATATGTCACCTCCGGCAAGGCCGCCATTGACGGACTGCCCTGTGAAAAGCCGGACAAGGCCGTGGAAGCAGGGGCCAAGGTTTCCGTGCGCGGCCTGGGAAAAATCAAGCTGGAAACCGTCAACGGTCAGACGAAAAAAGGCCGTATTTCAGTGGTTATTCACCGCTATGTGTGAGGGATTTAATATGAGTGAAATCGATATGAACGCCGTGATTGCTCGAATCAACGAGCTGGCAAAGAAAGCAAAGGGCCCGGGGCTCACCCCTGAGGAGCTTCAGGAGCGGGACAAGCTGAGACGGATTTACATTGACTCCGTGAAGGCCAGCCTTGTGGGGCATCTGGAAAACACCTACATTGTGGAGCCCGACGGCACCAAGCACAAGGTTCAAAAGAAGTCCTGAATCCGTTCCCGGTCAGTAGGCACTGCTGACCGGGACTTTATTTGGCTTTCTTTTTTCCCGAAAATCTGATATAATAGCTGTATATTTTGCAATTGGAGGTCGGATATGGAATTTCTTCCCATTTCCAAACAGGATATGTTAGAGCGCGGCTGGGAGTGCTGCGATTTTGTATATGTGATCGGGGACGCCTATGTGGATGATCCCTCCTTTGGTCACGCCATCATCAGCCGGGTGCTGGAACGCAACGGCTACACCGTGGGCATTATCTCCCAGCCCGACTGGAAAAACCCCAAGTCCATCGACGTGTTCGGTCGGCCCCGGCTGGGCTTTTTGGTTTCCGCCGGAAACATGGACTCCATGGTGAACCACTACTCTGTCACCAAGCATCGGCGGAAAACCGACGCCTACACCCCCGGCGGTGTCATGGGCAAGCGCCCGGACTACGCCACCATTGTCTACTGCAACCTGATTCGCCAGACCTACAAGGATGTGCCCATTCTCATCGGCGGCATTGAAGCCAGCCTTCGCCGTCTGGGTCACTACGATTACTGGTCTGACAGCCTGAAACGCTCCATCCTCCTGGATTCCCAGGCGGACATTCTCATGTACGGCATGGGCGAAAAGAGCGTGGTGGAGATTGCCGATGCCCTCAACGCCGGCATGGAAGCCAAGGACATCACCTACATCGACGGCACGGTCTTTAAGACCCATGAGCTGGACGACAGCTTCCCCACCCTGGTCCTCCCCTCCTTTGAGGAGCTGAAGGCCAGCAAGCGGCGGTATGCCGAGTCCTTCCAGATTCAGTACGCCAACTGCGACCCCTTCACCGCCAAGCGGCTGGCAGAGCCTTACGGGCGGGAATACGTGGTGCAGAACCCGCCCCAGAAGCCCCTGACCACCCAGGAGATGGATGATATCTATGACCTGCCCTACTGCCGGGCCTGCCATCCCAGCTACGAGAAGCTGGGCGGCGTTCCCGCCATTGAGGAGATCAAGTTCAGCCTGGTGAGCAACCGAGGCTGTTTCGGTGCCTGTTCCTTCTGCGCCCTGACCTTCCACCAGGGCCGGATCATCCAGACCAGAAGCCACGAGTCCATCCTAAAGGAAGCGGAGCTCATGGTGAAGGACAAGGACTTCAAGGGCTACATCCACGATGTAGGCGGCCCCACCGCCAACTTCCGCCACCCGGCCTGCGAAAAGCAGCTGAGCAAGGGTGCCTGTTCTCACCGCCAGTGCCTCTACCCCACCCCCTGCAAGAACATGAAGGCCGACCACTCGGACTACATCTCCCTGCTGCGAAAGCTTCGGAAGATCCCCGGGGTGAAGAAGGTCTTTATCCGCAGCGGCATCCGCTTTGACTATCTTCTTGCCGACAAGAAGGACACCTTCTTCAAGGAGCTGGTGCAGTACCATATTTCCGGTCAGCTGAAGGTGGCCCCGGAGCACGTCTCCGACGCAGTGCTGTGCCGGATGGGCAAGCCCCGGAACGCCGTTTACAACCAGTTTGTGGACAAGTATTTTGCCCTCAACAAGCAGTATAACATGAACCAGTATCTGGTGCCCTACCTCATGTCCAGCCACCCCGGCTCCACCATGAAGGAGGCCATTGAGCTGGCTGAGTACATCCGGGAGATGGGCTACAATCCCGAGCAGGTCCAGGACTTCTACCCCACCCCCTCTACCCTGTCCACCGTCATGTACTACACCGGGCTGGACCCCCGGACCATGGAAAAGGTCTATGTGCCCACGGACCCCCACGAAAAGGCCATGCAGCGGGCACTGATTCAGTACCGCAATCCCAAGAACTACTATCTGGTGAAGGAAGCGCTGATCACCGCCCATCGGGAGGATTTGATTGGCTCCGGACCCAAGTGTCTGATTCGGGCTGTTCCCCCCAAGGCCGGGGGCTATTCCCATCCCGGAAAGCCCAGCGGAAAGCCTGCCGCAAAGTCCGGCGGCAAGCCCAGCGGAAACACCAATGGGAAGCCCGCTGGAAAACCCAACGGAAAGCCCAACGGAAAGCCTATGGGGAAACCCACTGGAAAACCTTCTTATTCCGGCAGCCGTCCCAAGTCGGGAAAGGCCGGAAGAAAGTAAAGACAGACTGCGCAATTTATGAGCGGGAGAGGTTGCAACATGGTATATGCTGAAAGCGCAATGAAACATATGCTGTTTTATTATGCTCTTTCCATTACCGCCGTTCTGTTGATTACCGGAGTCGGCGCATGGAAGGATCGGCATGACGCTAAGAAAATGGACAGTAGTTTATTGCTCTTTTGCGCCGGTTGTATAGCAGCACTTCTTCAATTTGTAGTCGGTGTTGTTCCATTGTCAAGAGATTATGTGAAGCATAACATAATCCAGACGGAAGGTATCTATACAAACCACGAAGCAGGCCACACTGGATCGCCAAGTACTGCAATGGGATTGTACAGCGTTACTGTGACGGCCAACGGGGAGGATTTAAAACTGACCACTGTTCCGTTTCACAGTGAAATTTTCGTGGGAGGCAGCTACCATGTGACTGCCTACTATGCACCAATCTCCAAGACGTTATTACACATTGAGCGGATGGATGAAACAGATACACCTTCCGAAGGAAGCTAAGTAAAATCCGCTTAACAAAAACGCCGCCGAAATCGGGGATTTCCCTGATTCCGGCGGCGTTTTTAAATGATTACGTACTTTCTTAAAAAGAGAACGATGCCAAAAACACTATTTCCTTTTAATATCTTTCGTTCTGTGCAACGTCCAGGACAAAAATCACAACGCCGCCGC
>JAHHRT010000170.1 GCA_020025615.1 Oscillospiraceae bacterium
ACCACACGGATACCCATGTTTTGCAGCTCCCGAATGGCCTCGGGGCTGTCCTCGCGGATAATGTCCGCCACCGCAATCATACCCAGGAGCTTACCCGCTGCGGCAAACAGCAGGGGGGTCTTGCCTGCACTGGCAAAGGCCTCCGCCTTGGCCTGCATCTCCGGGGATACCTCTGCCTGAGAAGCAATATAGGAGAGGCTGCCGCCCAGCAGGGTCTTGCCCTCCAGAACTGCGGTGAGACCGTTTCCGGGGAGAATCTTAAACTGCTCCACTTCGGCAAGCTTGAGATTCCGCTCCTGGGCACAGCTGAGAATGGCCCGCGCCAGGGGGTGTTCGCTCTTGCTTTCCAGAGACGCTGCCAGGGTCAGCAGCTGCTCCTCTGTACCCATTGCAGGCACCAGATCGGTGACCGCAGGCTCGCCCTTGGTGATGGTTCCGGTCTTGTCCAGAACCACGGTTTCAATCTTTCCGGTCTCTTCCAGAGACACAGCGGTCTTAAAGAGAATACCGTTCTTCGCACCCTTGCCATTGCCAACCATGATCGCCACAGGGGTAGCCAGACCCAGGGCACAGGGGCAGCTGATGACCAGGACGGAAATACCTCTTGCCAAAGAGAAGCCGAAGCTGTGGCCCAGCAGCATCCAAACCACGGTGGTAATCACCGCAATGGTGATGACCGTAGGGACGAAAACTCCGGAGACCTTGTCTGCAATCTTGGCAATGGGTGCCTTGGTGGCAGCGGCATCACTGACCATCTGGATAATCTGGGACAGGGTGGTATCCTGGCCCACACGGGTGGCTTCACAGCGCAGGAAGCCGGAGCGGTTCACGGTAGCGGCGGAAATGCCGTCGCCGGGGGCCTTGTCCACGGGGATGCTCTCGCCGGTGAGGGCACTTTCATCCACGGCGGCCTCACCCTCCAGGATAACACCGTCCACAGGGACGTTTTCGCCGGGGCGAACCACAAAAATGTCGCCCTTGCGAACTTCCGCAATGGGGACTTCCACTTCTTTCCCGTTTTTCACCACGGTCGCGGTCTTGGGGGCCAGCTTCATCAGGCTCTTGAGGGCATCGGTGGTCTTGCCCTTGGAACGGGCTTCCAGCATCTTACCCACGGTAATCAGCGCCAGAATCATAGCGGCGGACTCAAAGTAGAACTCGTGCATCAGGTCGTGTGCCTGGTGCATCTGGCCCAGAGCCTGGTAGTGGCTCATCATAAAGAGAGCGGCGGTGCTGTAGATAAATGCCGCGGCACTGCCCAGGGCCACCAGGGTGTCCATATTGGGAGCCTTGTGCATTAGGCCCTTAAAGCCGCTGATGAAGAATTTCTGGTTGATTACCATGACAATGGCGGACAGCAGCAGCTGGGTCAGGCCCATAGCCACCGGGTTCTCCGTGAGCACCTTGGGCAGGGGCAGGCCCCACATATGGCCCATGGACACATACATGAGCACTGCCAGGAAGCCCAGAGATGCAATCAGTCTGCGTTTCAGCACCGGGGTCTCCCGGTCCTTGAGGGTATCCTCACTGGGGGCCGCACTCTGGGACTGGGCCGCACCCTTTTCCGCGGCACCGTAGCCAGCCTCTTCCACGGCATGAATGATTTCCTCAGGAGAGGCGGTACCCTCGATGCCCATGGAGTTGGTGAGCAGGCTCACGGAGCAGCTCTCAACCCCCGGCAAGGCAGAAACCGCTTTTTCCACCCGGGCGGAACAGGCGGCGCAGCTCATGCCGGTCACATCAAATTGTTTCATTGTGAACTCCTTTCCTACTTCATAAGTTTATACAGGATGTTCATGAGGTCGTCGATGACCTCCATGTCGCCCCGTTTAATATCCTCTGCCACACAGCCTCGAATGTGGCTGTCCAGAAGCTCCCGGTTAAAAGCATTGAGGGCCGCTGCCGCCGCTGCGCTCTGCACCAAAATATCGGTGCAGTAGGCATCATCCTCTATCATACCCCGAATTCCCCGAATCTGTCCTTCCAGCCGGGAAAGTCTGTTGATCAGTTTTTTCCGTTTCTCTTCGTCCCGGTGTGTTTTCTTCACACATTCACAAGCGCACATAGTACACCCTCCCTTTTCCGTTATGCTTACAGGGGGACTTGGCTTGCTGCCGTTTTAGATACCCCCCTGGGGTATCTGTATTATATACCCCCCTGGGGTATCTTGTCAATAG
>JAHHRT010000171.1 GCA_020025615.1 Oscillospiraceae bacterium
AATTTTGTTCTGAAGGGATTGACATTCCCGGGGAAATGTGCTAAATTGCTTACTAGAAAAGCTGTGACGAAGACACGCGGCGTTTGTAAGATACTCAGAGAGGAGCCTACCTGGTGCAATGGCTCTGTACCCCTGCGGATGCCGATACCACTTTCGAGCTGTGCGCGCGGAAATGCCGCACCGGGTGCGCCCGTTAGAGCGCCAATGAGTGGCGATTTTACATCGCAACCAGGGTGGAACCGTGGAATACAAAACGCTTGTATCCCACCCCTGATCTTTCAGGGGTGGGTATTTTTTATACCTTCCCCCAATCTTAAAGGAGGTAACTTACCATGTCTGAAGAAAATCTGTACACCTTTGAAAACCCCGAATACCGCAAGACCTACTGGCACACCCTGTCCCATGTTATGGCTCAGGCTGTGAAGCGTCTGTGGCCTGAGGTTCAGCTTGCCATCGGCCCCGCCATTGATGAGGGCTGGTATTACGACTTTGACGCACCCTTCTCCTTCACCCCCGATCACCTGGCTCAGATTGAGGCTGAGATGAAGAAAATCTGCAAGGAGCGTCTTCGCATTGAGCGCAGCGAGAAGCCCCGTGCTGAGGCCATCGCCTATATGCAGGAGAAGAACGAGCCCTACAAGGTGGAGCTCATCGAGGACCTGCCTGAGGACGCTGTGATCTCCTTCTACACCCAGGGCGAGTTCACCGACCTGTGCGCCGGCCCCCACCTGGACCACACCGGACGGATCAAGCACAACGGCTTTAAGCTCACCAAGTCCTGCGGCGCTTACTGGCGCGGCGACTCCAACCGGAAGATGCTCCAGAGAATCTACGGCATCGGCTTCCCCAGCAAGGACGAGCTCCAGGAGTACCTGGACCGCCAGGCTGAGGCCCTGAAGCGGGACCACAACAAGCTGGGCCGTGAGCTGGACTACTTCACCACCGTGGAGTGCATCGGTCAGGGCCTGCCCATCATGCTGCCCAACGGCGCCCGTGCCATCCAGCTGCTCCAGCGCTGGATTGAGGACGAGGAGCAGAAGCGCGGCTATATCCTCACTAAGACCCCGCTCATGGCTAAGAGCGACCTGTACAAGATCTCCGGTCACTGGGACCACTACCGGGACGGTATGTTCCTCCTGGGCGACCCCGATGACGAGAGCAAGGAGTGTTTCGCACTTCGTCCCATGACCTGCCCCTTCCAGTACCAGGTCTACCTCAACAAGGCACGTTCCTACCGTGACCTGCCCATGCGTCTGGGCGAGACTTCCACCCTGTTCCGGAATGAGGACTCCGGCGAAATGCACGGCCTGATTCGTGTCCGCCAGTTCACCATTTCCGAGGGCCACATTGTTCTGCGCCCCGATCAGCTGGAAGAAGAGTTCAAGAACTGCCTGGACCTTGCCAACTACTGCATGGAGACCCTGGGCCTCAAGGAGGACTGCTCCTTCCGGTTCTCTCAGTGGGACCCCGCAAAGGCCGGCATCAAGTACGAGGGCACTGCCGAGCAGTGGGATCTGGCACAGGCTACCATGAAGAACATCCTGGACGACCTGGGTGTTAAGTACACCGTGGGCATCGACGAGGCTGCCTTCTACGGCCCCAAGCTGGATATCCAGATCAAGAACGTCTTCGGCAAGGAAGACACCCTGATCACCATTCAGATCGATATGCTGCTGGCTCAGCGGTTCGGCATGGAATACACCGATTCCGACGGTCAGAAGAAGACCCCCTATATCATCCACCGTACCTCTATGGGCTGCTACGAGCGGACCCTGGCTCTGCTGATTGAGAAGTACGCAGGCGCTCTGCCTCTGTGGCTCATGGGCACCCAGGTCAAGGTCATGCCTATCACCGACCGTGCACACAGCTATGCAGAGAAGCTGGTGCAGCAGCTGAAGGACGCCGGCGTCCGTGCTGAGGCCGACTGCCGCAGTGAGAAGCTGGGCTACAAGATTCGTGAGGCTCAGGTGAACAAGATTCCCTATATGCTGGTAGTTGGTGACCGGGATATGGAGAATGGCACTGTGTCCGTCCGTACCCGTAAGGGCGACGATCTGGGCGCAATGACCCCCGAGCAGTTCCTGTCCAAGTGCCTGATGGAGATTGCCACCAAGGACAAGTCTGTCTGATTTCAAAACTCGAGGCCGCTTCC
>JAHHRT010000172.1 GCA_020025615.1 Oscillospiraceae bacterium
ATATTTCTTAGAAAGAAGTATGGCTTTTTGCTCTTTCTATTTGCTGTACAGTGTGCTATAATGACGAAAAATCCTTGGAGGTGTCCAAATGTGGGCAATGCTGCATAAGAAAAGAGTTTCTTCCGCACAGATCATTCTGGTGGGCTTTGCCCTGGTGATTCTCTTTGGTGCCTGGCTGCTTACCTTACCCATCGCCAGCCGTACCGGAACCCGAACACCGTTCTTTGACACGCTCTTTACCTCTACCTCTGCCGTATGCGTCACAGGCCTGGTGGTTTACGATACCGCTACCCACTGGACGCTCTTCGGTCAGATTGTGATTCTGGTGCTGATTCAAATCGGCGGCATGGGTGTCATCACGGTAGCCGCCGCCATCGCCATCCTCTCCGGCAAAAAGATCACCCTGATGCAGAGAAACACCATGCAGGACGCAATCTCTGCCCCCCAGGTGGGCGGCATTGTCCGGTTCACCGGCTTCATTCTCAAGGGGATCTGCATTGTAGAGCTCATCGGCGCCGCTTTCCTGTCCACAGTTTTCATCCCGCAATACGGCGTGTTCCGGGGTCTGTGGATGGGTCTTTTTCATTCCATCTCCGCTTTCTGCAACGCAGGCTTTGACCTGCTGGGAGAAAACGCCCCCTTCTCCTCCCTCACCGCCTATGCTGCAAACCCGGTGATCAACCTGACCATCGGTCACCTGATTATCATCGGCGGTCTGGGCTTCCTCACCTGGGAGGATGTGTGCCGGAACAAGCTGCACTTCTCCAAATACCGGATGCAGAGCAAGGTGATTCTGGTATCCACTGCCATTCTCATCACCCTGCCCACCCTGTACTTTTTCTTCTTTGAATTTGCAGACCTGCCTATGGCGGAGCGGGCCTGGGGCTCCTGGTTCCAGGCAGTCACCCCCAGGACCGCAGGCTTCAACACCCTGGACTATGGGGATATGTCCCAGACGGGCCAGATGCTCACCTCCATCCTTATGGTCATCGGCGGTGCTCCCGGCTCTACCGCAGGCGGCATGAAGAACACCACCATGGCGGTGATCTTCGCCTGTGCCATTGCCGTGTTCCAGAAGCGGGAGAACGGTCACTACTTCGGTCGCCGGATCGCCAACAGCATCGTGAAAAATGCGGTGGCAATCTTCCTGCTGTACATCACCACCTTCTATTTAGGCGGTATGCTCATCAGCCGGATTGAAAATCTGCCCCTCATTGATTGTCTCTTTGAAAGTGCCTCTGCTGTAGGCACCGTAGGTCTCACCCTGGGCCTTACTCCCAGCCTGAGCGTTCTCTCCCGTGGAATTCTGATTCTCGAAATGTTCTTCGGACGGGTTGGCGGCCTGACTTTGATTTTCGCCACCATTCCCGCCGCAAAAAATCCCCTTTCCCGCCTTCCTGAAGAAAAAATCGCAGTTGGTTAAAGGAGCCATTGTGTTATGAAATCTATTCTTCTCATCGGTCTTGGACGTTTCGGCAAGCACATTGCCATGAAGCTCAACGAACTGAACCACCAGATTATGGCGGTGGATCAGTCGGAAACCCTGGTGCAGGATGTTCTGCCCTATGTCACCTCCGCTCAGATTGGCGACAGCACCTCCCCTGCTTTTCTGCGTTCCCTGGGGGTTGACAACTACGATGTGTGCATTGTCGCCATCGGCAACAACTTCCAGAGCTCTCTGGAAACCACTTCCCTGCTCAAGGAGCTGGGTGCGAAGATGGTGGTATCCCGGGCTTCCACCGATGTTCAGGAGAAGTTCCTCCTGAGAAACGGCGCAGACGAGGTTGTCTACCCGGAAAAGCAGCTGGCAAACTGGACCGCCATCCGCTACAGTGCCGACCATCTGCTGGACTACATCGAGCTGGATGGAGAACACGGTGTCTTTGAGGTCACCATCCCCAACGCCTGGATTGGAAAATCCATCGTCCAGCTGGACATCCGCAAGAAGTTCCACGTAAACATCATGGGTATTCGCTCCGACAGCAAGCTGAATTTGGCAATCACTGCCGACACCATGCTGTCCCCCGGCATGACCCTGCTGGTCCTGGGCCGGTATAAGGATGTTCAGAAGTGCTTCCGCATCTGATTGAAATACAAACTCCCTGCTGCGATTGGAATTGCAGCAGGGTGTTTT
>JAHHRT010000173.1 GCA_020025615.1 Oscillospiraceae bacterium
GCGGCATTGCAAATTCCGGGCCGATGTAGTATCATACGGAAGAAATTTATCTGCCTAAAGGAGGCCTCACTATGATCACCGCCGAAAGCGGAGCCGTAAAGCTTACTCTGGACGAAGGTTCCCTGTGCTTTTCTGTGACCGCCAATTCCGAAACCTGGACCTGGGCCCAGGATTACTGCCCCAGAATTGTCACCCAGGACGACCGGGAGATCCTCTTTACCCAGGCCGCATCCATTCAGCATACCCCCTGGAATACCGGCGTGGGCCGGGGTATTCATTCCTGCTACTCCGGCTTTTCCATTGACGGGGAAGCCGTTCCCTTTGCTTTTGAGACCATCGCCTGGATCGAGTCCACCACCGGGGACGTGTATTTTGAGTTTATCCCTGTCATCGATGAGGGCGTGAAGGTAAAGGCAGTTTATTGGCCCGGCCCCATGGCCTTTGAGGAAAACAGCAGCAAGTGGTACAGCGTCCTCAATATTCTCCAGGGTCTGCTCCTTCCCAATACCTGGGAGAACGAGGTGCGCAAGCTGAGCTTTGACGGTCAGCTGTGCAGCAACACCGCCTATATGCCCTGGTTCGGTCAGGTCCGGCCCGGTGCCGGCTATATCGCCATCTGCCAGCAGCCCTGGGACGCTGCCTATCAGGTGGACCATCCGGCTGGCGGCCCCTATACCCATGTGGGTATCCGCTGGCTTCCCAGCCTGGGCAAGCTCTCCTATCGCCGGGTGATGAAGTACACCTTCCTGGGTGCCTGCGATTATAATGACCTGTGTAAGGTCTACCGGGGCTATGTGAAGGAGACCGGCCTCTTTACCTCTCTGGCAGAGAAGGCCGCCCGGAACCCGCTGGTGGACAAGCTGATCGGCTCTGCCATTGTCCATAAGGGCATCAAAACCCATGTGGCACCCGGCTCCTATTATTACGACCCGGAGCACCCCGAAAAGAATGACCACCTGGTCCCCTTTGCCCAGCGGACCCAGGAGATCAAGCATTATAAGGAGAAGGGCGTGGAAAAGCTCTATCTCCATCTGGATGGCTGGGGAGAGCCTGGCTATGACAACCAGCACCCGGACTATCCCCCTGCCTGTGCGGCTGCCGGCGGCTGGGAAGGACTCAAGGAGCTTTCCGATACCATAGAGGATTGCGGCTATATGTTCGGCCTGCACGACCAATACCGGGACTATTATTTCGACGCAAAAACCTTTGATGAGGAGTTTGCCTGCCGGAATCCCGACGGCTCTATTTTCCAGTGGGCCCGGTGGGCGGGCGGCCCTCAGACCTACCTCTGCGCTACCCAGGCCCCTTACTATGTCAAACGGAACTTTGAAGAGGTCCTCAGCCACGGCATCCATCTGGAAGCGTCCTATCTGGATGTGTTCACCTGCAACGAGGGTGACGAGTGCGACAACCCCCGGCACCGCATGACCCGCCGGGAGTGCTTCCAGTATCGGGAGGCCTGCTTCCGCTATCTCATGTCCAAGGGCATCCTGCCCAGCTCGGAGGAGGTCACCGATTGGAGCATGAACAGCCTGGTGTTTGCCCATTACGGCCCCTATGACTTTATGCTCCAGGCCCCCGGAGCCCCCAGAAAGGGCATTCCCACTCCGCTGTTTAACCTGGTGTACCATGACTGCCTGATTCTGCCCTGGCTGATGGACCGGCTTCCCGGGCAGGAGGACTATATGCTCTATGCGCTGCTGAACGGCGGTGCAGCCTATATGGATAAGGATGGCGCCTATCCCGGCTGTGACGGCTCCTTTGCCGACGAGGACAAGAAGCTGGATGAGGAGATTGCACGCTATCGGATCGTGGCAGCACTCCAGGAGCGGGTGGCAAAGCAGGAGATGGTTCGCCATGAGTTCCTGGATGGGGACTGGATGCGCCAGCGTACCACCTTCGCAGACGGCACCACCGTCACGGTCAACTTCCACGACAACAGCTACAGCATCGAAAACTAACATCAAGCGGGAGAAGCAATTTGTTTGCTCTCCCGCTTAAAACTGTCGAAAACCCCCTTCGGGGCTTTCGGCAAAATTTTAGCAGCTGTCAGCGGCGATGCCCTTTGGGTACGGTGATGCTTT
>JAHHRT010000174.1 GCA_020025615.1 Oscillospiraceae bacterium
TCCTTGCACATTCTGTAAACTATGTTACTACACTATACATCTTGACCGTTCCGGGCGGGCTATGCCCGCAAAGGTTGATTTTGTGCTTGTTTTCCTGCTTCTGATTTCCGTTCTGCCTGCGATGAGCACGCCCTCCGGGGGCTATCTTTCTTGTCCTGCCGCAAGAAAGCGGGCCTGCGGAGCAACCGCACTGCCAGTACGTGCAGTGGCGTTCTGTGCGTACTCTGTCCCCGCTCTGTCATCGGTTCTGCTCTTCGCCCTCTCCGTCACTCCTCCGTCGTGCCACCTCTCCCAAAGGGAGAGGCTTTGCGCTCGGTATCGGCGGCAAGGTGCCGCAGCCAATACGTGCTCGGTGCAGTGCTATTTGTCACTTTCCTGCCCCGCTCGGTTTCGATACATGGCACAAAGGCTCCCACTCTGGGGGAGCTGGCTGGCGAGGCACGAGCCAGACTGAGAGGGCGAACCTGCACCGCCGATCACGCACCAGGTCGCAGAGCACGCACCGTTCCAAGGCCCCCCAATAGGGTCCGCTGCAAAGGCCTAACAACGAAAATACCGCCCGCCGAGGATTCGGCGGGCGGTGTCTATTTTCTTAGTAGTTCTCAGCGTGAACTTCAAAGTAGCTCTGGGGATGGTTGCAGGTGGGGCAGATCTCAGGAGCTTCCGTGCCGACCACAATGTGACCGCAGTTACGGCACTCCCAAATCTTAACCTCGCTCTTTGCGAAGACCTGGGACATCTCCACATTCTTGAGCAGAGCTCTGTAGCGCTCCTCGTGGTGCTTCTCAATGGCAGCCACCAGACGGAAACGCTGTGCCAGCTCGGGGAAGCCTTCCTCCTCGGCGGTCTTTGCGAAGCCTTCATACATATCGGTCCACTCGTAGTTCTCGCCGTTGGCAGCCTCAGCCAGGTTCTCAGCGGTGCTTCCGATGCCGTTCAGCTCCTTAAACCACAGCTTTGCGTGCTCCTTCTCGTTGTCAGCAGTCTTCAGAAACAGAGCTGCGATCTGCTCGAAGCCATCCTTCTTAGCCTTGGATGCGAAGTAGGTGTACTTATTTCTTGCCTGGGACTCGCCAGCGAATGCAGCCAGCAGGTTCTTCTCGGTCTGGGTACCTGTGTATTTGTTGGACATAAACTATACCTCCTGAAATTTTTAAGCAGAACGCCTTTTCCTTCTGGCAATAGAATATCAAAAATCTGCTTTTTTGTCAAGTAGAATCATTCTCATTTAGAAATATTTTTTACAGAGGTTTCTTCGACGCTCTCCCCTTTCGGCGCACACTTGGAGAAGATTGCGCAGAGACTCTGTGCGGTAGGGAGCTTCTCTCAGCCGCCGAACAGACATAGTATACCCAGATGTGCTTCAATTTAGAATTGCTTTGCAGCCCCTGTGGGAGCAGCGAAGCGATTCTAAATGGCAGTGATACTCTGGCACGACGGAGGAGCGGTGGGTACACTGCAGCCTGGTGTGTAGACGGCGGTACAGGTTCGCCCTCTCAGTCTCGCTTCGCTCGCCAGCTCCCCCAGAGTGGGAGCCTTTGTACCATGTAACGATACCGAGCGGGTCAGGGAAGCAGCGAATACAGAGAAGCTAGCGCACGTATTGGCTGCGGCACCTTGCCGCCGATACCGAGCGGCGTAGGGAAGTTGCGACCAGCACCGCACTCTGCACGTATTGGCTGTCGGCCCTGCCGACCCGGCGCACATATTCCCTTTCCACGCCTTGCCGCCGATACCGAGCAGCGAAGGGCAAGAACGATATGCTCCGCACCGGGCACGTATCGGCTGTCGGCCCTGCCAACCCGGCGCACATATTCCCTTTCCGCACCGCCCGCCGATACCGAGCGGCGTAGGGCAGTGACGATTTTCTCCGCACCGGGCACGCATTGGCTGTCGGCCCTGCCGACCCGGCGCACATATTCCCTTTCCGCACCGCCCGCCGATACCGAGCGGCGAAGGGCAGTGACGATTTTCTCCGCACCCTGCACGTATTGGCTGTCGGCCCTGCCGACAAAAAAGCACCTGCCGAAGCAGGTGCCTTTTGATGATGTACTTACCGAACGTATTCAATCACAACAC
>JAHHRT010000175.1 GCA_020025615.1 Oscillospiraceae bacterium
ACCTCTCGAACCAGCTCTCCTTTCATGAAACTAGCATTATCTTGCACTGGTGTGCGGAGGTCCAATATCCAGGCACCTCCCTCGAAGGAACAAATGTGTAGAGAAACCGTGCTTTAGCTACCGTCCACCTCTCTGAAGCAGAACGCAGTTGACGGTGTCCACGGGTGAGAGCGTGGGGAACGGGTGCCATACAGAACCCGGAGGGAGAAACAGGCCCGTGCAGACGGCACCTCTCGAACCAGCTCTCCTTTCATGAAACTGGCCTTGTCTGGCACGGGTGTGTGGAGGTCCAATATCCAGGCACCTCCCTCGAAGGAACAACGCTGTAGAGAAGCCCTGCTTTGGCTACCGTCCACCTCTCGGAGGGAGGAATTGTACCGTGCACGCTGGGTGAGAGCCCGGGAAACGGGTCCATTCGTAAATCCGAGGGAGACACAGGCCAGCGCAGAAGGCACTTCTCGACTCAGCTTTCGCTACCTGAAGCTAGCGCCACTGTTCCATGTGTGCCTGCAACGTTAAGACCTCCACACGGACTTGAGAGAAAAAAGTCTGTAAACAGTCCCAGCTTCGGCTCGGTTCGCCTATTCACAGGGTGGCAGCATTTTCAACTGTGTTTGCGCGCCCACCTGGGGACGTGGTCCCCTATGAATTCTGAGGAAGAAAGAAGCACGGGCAGAAAGCCTCTCTCGACTCCACGCTTGTTTCGGGAGGCCTAGGTCGGCTGCCCCTGTGTACGTGCCTCAGCAAAGATCGCCCTTCCTGAGCGTGAAGCTCATCTGCTGTGTGCTTTTGGGAAAGCCAAAGACATGGGACCTAAACGTAACTCTGACTGACGAACAGGCCTGTAGGGAAAGCGACTCGCGAGTCACCTCTTGTTTTAGGAGGTGAGCACGGCTGTACTCTGGGTGCCTGGATGCCTAGGTACCAGGCTAGCAACACAAAGAATCAATGCTGTAGAGTTCCTGCGCTTTCGCTAACGTTGCCGTTCCTGAAGCTGGAGGAAATTTACCGTGTCCGTCAGGGAGAGACCGGGGAAAGGGTCCCATACGTGAAATCGAGTGAGCCACAGGGTCGCTTGCACGGCAGCTGTCAGCTCACCTCTTGTTTCATGAGGCTAACACCGTTGCCCAAACTGTGCGTTCAGGCCTAAAGGCAGCCACCTAACTGCAAGAAACAGCACTGCAGCGAATTCGTGTTTCAACTTCAGGAGCCTTTTCTGCGAGCAGAAGCAGTTTGTTGTGTGCCCGGGGGAGAGCACTGCAATGAGTCTGAAACCTAATTCCGAATGAGGCTCAGGCCGCGGCAGAAGGCAGAACACGACTCCCCACTTGTTTCATGGACCCCAGTGTCCTGCTCTGGGGCCAGCTGCTGCCGGGGTCTCAGGCCGACGGACCGCTGCCGAGCTTCATACATCACCTGGTCCTGAGAACAGGGGACAAGACAGAGAGAGAGGAGATGAGTGCGACGGGGCTGACCTGCGTCTCTCAAGAGTGCACGCTGACGTCCACCCCCAGGACCGCGCAGTGACCACAGGTCAGGTCTTCGCTACCACTGCTGTTCTGGAAGCTGGAGTTATTTGACAGTAGCCAGCCACCTACCTCGAAGAAACAACCGTGTAGAGAAACCGTGCTTTAGCTGCCATCGACCTTTCTGAAGCGGAGGGCAGTTTACGGTGTGCCAGGAGGGAGAGCCTGGGGGACGGGTTCCATACATAACACGGAGGGCGAAACAGGCCGGTGCAGAAAGCACCTCTCGAACCAGCTCTAGTTTCACGAAACTAGCATTCCTCTTGCCCGGCTCTGTGGAGGCCTAACATCCAGGCAGCTCCCTCGAAGGAAAAACAGGGTAGAGACACCGTGCTTTAGCTACCGTCCCCCTCTCTGAAGGAGGAAGCAGTTGACGGTGTCCACAGGCGAGGGCCTGGCGAACAGGTTCCATATACAACCCGGAGGGAGAAAGGGGCTGGTGCAGACGGGACCTCTCGAACCAGCTCTCCTTTCATGAAACTAGCATTATCTTGCACTGGTGTGC
>JAHHRT010000176.1 GCA_020025615.1 Oscillospiraceae bacterium
AAAGAAAACCCCCTATTTTTACACGGCGGGGGAAGCCGAGGCGGGGCACACAGCCAATTCCGCCGCTGCTATTTTGACACGGGGCAGGACCCGAGGCGGAGAAGAAAATTTCTTCTGATTCCACATCTGCATTTTATCACGGCGGCGGGCCGTTGTCAATGGGACTATAAAAATGGTACAAAAGGTCCGCGATGGTACGCTGCACAGAGACTAGGGCTGGTGAGAGACGGACAATGGTTACTATGTGCACAAAAAAGGCCCTTTTTGAAAGACTGGCTCTTGACATTTTGGCAAAGGAATTATAGAATAAATGCGGTATGGTGTACGTTGCCTGTGTGACAAAATTACAGCGCAGCGTTTCATTGATAGCCGGCGTTTGAGCCGGGGTTTCGGTTTTGCACACCTCATGGTGTTTTGTTTATGATTCGATCTGCCGGGTGTACCGGGGGATTGTTGCGCACAATTTAACATGGGGTATCCATTGCCGGCCCCCTTCGACGTTGAATTTTGAATGGAGGAGGTCAGAATTATGGAATGGTATAGTTATCTATTCATTGTCATCGGCGTTTTGGTCGGTGTTGGTGTCGGATTTGCAGGCGGCGTGATCTACCGTAAGAAGGTTGCAGAGCGCGAAATCGGTTCTGCGGAGATGGAAGCCACCAGACTGATCAATGAAGCAATTCGCAGCGGCGAAAACCGTAAGAAGGAAATGCTTCTGGAAGCCAAGGACGAAATCCATAAATCCCGCACTGAACATGAAAAAGAAGTAAAAGAGCGCCGCGCTGAGCTGAGCAAGCAGGAGCGTCGGCTGGAACAGAAGGAATCCACCCTGGACAGAAAGACTGAGGCCTTTGAGCGCAAGGAAGAGGAGTTGGCAAAGAAGACTGCCGCCGTCTCCCAGGCACAGGCTCAGGCTGAGGAGATCCGTCAGCAGCAGCTGAAGACGCTGGAGGAAATCTCCGGCTTTACCCAGGAGCAGGCAAAGCAGTTCCTTCTGCAGAGCGTGGAGGATGATGTTCGCCACGAGACCGCTATGAAGATTAAGGAGATCGAGGCCCAGCTCAAGGACGAAGCTGAGGAGAAGGGCCGGGAGATCATCGCCACCGCCATTCAGCGGTGCGCTGCCGATCATGCAGCAGAGACCACGGTTTCCGTGGTGAATCTGCCCAACGACGAGATGAAGGGCCGGATCATCGGTCGGGAAGGCCGGAACATTCGGACCCTCGAGACCATCACCGGCGTGGATCTTATTATTGACGACACCCCCGAGGCCATCACCGTCAGCAGCTTTGACCCCGTTCGCCGGGAGGTTGCACGGCTGGCACTGGAGAAGCTCATTGTGGACGGTCGAATCCATCCCACCCGTATTGAGGACATGGTGGAAAAGGCCCGCAAGGAAGTGGACCGCACCATCCGGGAAGAGGGCGAGCGCGCCTGCTATGAGACCGGCGTTCACAACCTGAACCCCGAGCTGATCAAGATTTTGGGCCGTCAGAAGTACCGCACTTCCTACGGTCAGAACGTTCTGAACCACTCCATTGAGGTTGCCCACATTGCCGGCCTGATGGCCGCAGAGCTGGGCGTAGATGTGGCTATGGCAAAGCGTGCAGGCCTGCTCCATGACTTGGGCAAGTCCATTGACCACGAGGTGGAGGGCAGCCACGTTCAGCTGGGCGCAGAGCTGGCCCGGAAGTACAAGGAGAACCCCGTCATCGTCAACGCCATTGAGGCACACCACGGTGATGTGGAGCCCAAGACCGTTATCGCTGTTCTGGTTCAGGCAGCCGACGCTGTTTCCGCAGCACGGCCCGGTGCCCGCCGCGAAAACGTGGAGAACTACATCCGCAGACTCCAGAAGCTGGAAGAGCTTACCGGCTCCTATCCCGGCGTTGAGAAGGCCTACGCCATCCAGGCAGGCCGTGAGGTTCGCATCATGGTCAAGCCCGAGGTGGTTACCGAGGACAACATGATCATCCTGGCACGGGACATTGCCAAGAAGAT
>JAHHRT010000177.1 GCA_020025615.1 Oscillospiraceae bacterium
TCCTGCGAAAATTCCAACCTGGTGGTGACTGCTGACGAGGCAGCCCTCTGGGTGGACGGACGGTTCTTCGGTGCGGCGGATGCCGCTCTGGCAGGCACCGGCATTGCCTCTATGCACATGGGTGTGAAGGGGGTTCCCACGTTGAACCAGTGGCTCACCGAGAAGCTCCGGAAGGGTCAGACCTTGGGCTACTGTGCAGAGACCATGCCTCTGGGCGCACTTCGGAACCTTCAGAAGGTCTGCGCTGACTGCGGCGCACAGCTCCGGGATCTGCCTCTGGTGGATGCGGCCTGGACGGAGGATCGGCCCCAGCTTCCCGCTACCCCTGCCTGGATTCTGGATGCCGCTTCCGCAGGGAAGACCCCGGCAGAAAAGCTTTCCGTTCTGCGGGAAAAGCTCGGTGCCCAGGGCTGCACCGCTATGCTTGTGACCAAGCTGGACAGCGTTGCCTGGCTCCTGAATCTGCGGGCTATGGATGTGGACTGCACCCCCTATGCGCTGGCATTCTGCTATGTGGCTCCCAAGGAAGCTGTGCTGTTTATGGATGCATCCCGGCTTTCCAAGGATGCAGAAGCCCTGCTGGCGGATGCCGGTGTCCGGGTGATGGGCTACACCGATATGCCCGGCTTCCTTTGGGACAACCGGGAGCAGCAGACGGTTCTGGCAGATCCCGCCAGCCTCAATGCAGCCCTTTATAATGCAGTGACCGAGAATCCGGCCTACACCATCGTGGAGGGGGCAGACCCCATCGCCATGCTGAAGGCTGTGAAGAACGACACGGAGATTGCCTGCACCAAGAAGGCCCATATCCGGGACGGCGTCGCTATGGTTCGCGCCCAGATGGAGATGGAAAAGCGGCTGGCAGCAGGCGAGCAGCTTCGTGAGACGGACATCGATACCATTCTCCACAAGTACCGCTCTGCCGGAGAGAACTTCCTCGTCGAGAGTTTTTCTACCATTGCCGCTTACGGCCCCAACGCTGCGATGATGCACTATGCCCCGGTGGCGGGTTCCGACGCTCTGATTGAGGGCAGAGGTTATCTGCTGGTGGACAGCGGTGCTACCTACTACGACGGCACCACCGACATCACCCGGACCTATGCCGTAGGCCCCCTGACCGAGGAAGAGAAGCTGGCCTATACCCGGGTTCTCCGCTGCCATATCGATATGGCAATGGCAGTTTGGAAGGACGGCGCTACCGGCGGTGAGCTGGATATGCTGGCCCGTCAGCCCCTGTGGGCCCATATGCTGGACTACCGCTGCGGCACCGGTCACGGCGTCTCCCACGTGGGCGCAGTCCATGAGGGCCCCCAGAGCCTCCGCCCCCACAACGGCATTGTCTTTGAGCCCGGTATGGTGATTACCGACGAGCCCGGTATCTACGAAGAGGGCAAGCTTGGTATTCGGATCGAAAACGAGCTGGTCTGCGTCGAGGCCGGCGAAAGCGAATACGGTCGGTTCCTGAAGTTTGAGCCTCTGACCTTTGTTCCCATCGCCACGGACTGCGTGCTCCCGGAGCAGCTTACCCTGGAGGAGAAGCAGTGGCTCAATGACTACCATGCACAGGTCCTCAGCAAGCTGCGTCCTCTGCTGAACCCGGAGGAGACTGCCTGGCTGGAAGCTAAGTGCGCCGCCATCTAAACATATGGAAAAGCGGTCAATGCCAAAAATCGGCATTGACCGCTTTTTGACTGGCAGAAGCTGAGAAAAAACACTGTACTTTCCGAAAAAACGGAGTATAATGGCCTACCAGAAAGGGATGATTGACATGATCGAATTCAAATATGATACCCAGCTCCTCATCGAGGGCCATGACCTGGACGAGGATGCAATCAACGATTATTTTGTGGAGCACTTCAAGGGCGACTGCCTGCTGGCAGTGGGCGACGAGGAACTGATTAAAATCCACTATCATACCAACGAGCCTTGGCAGGTGCTGGAATACTGCGCTTCTCTGGGCGAAATCTT
>JAHHRT010000178.1 GCA_020025615.1 Oscillospiraceae bacterium
TTTTGGCGGAGCGGGTGGGATTCGAACCCACGTGCGATTGCTCGCAAACTGATTTCGAGTCAGCCCCGTTATGACCACTTCGATACCGCTCCGTACATTATTCTGTTGGACTGCTCAACAGAGCCTTGCTATTATATCAGCCGCAGAGGAAAAAATCAAGGCTTTCCCGTGTCTTTCTTTCTGGCAAGCTCCAAAATACCGCTCATTTTGCTCATAATGCGCTCATAATTTTCCCGGCGGTGGGGGATGGTGCAATAGGTGCAGTTTTTAATACCGGTCTCTGTATAGACGAAATTGCCGCCGCACTTGTCACCCAGCGCATAAAGGGGGCAATAGCAGAAAAGGCAGCTGAATTTCTCCGGGTCCACGCCCTTATGGCAGGGGAAATACTCACATTCCCGGTTTTGAAAGAAATCATAATGTCGTTCTTTTTCCATGGTAACTCCTTTCCCTCAGAGAAAAACTGTGGTATGATGTGACCACTTAGGAGGGTTTGCAATGAAGCTGTTAATTGATGCCGATGGCTGTCCCGTGGTGGACATTGCCGTAAAACTAGCTAAGGAGCAGGGTATCCCCTGCCTGCTGCTGTGCGACACTGCCCACGAGTTTTTCCGGGACGGAGCCGAAACTCTGATTTTTGACAAGGGCGCCGACAGCGTGGATTACGCCCTGGTAAGCCGGGTAATTCCCGGAGACCTGGTCGTCACCCAGGACTATGGACTTGCCTCCATGTGTCTGGCCCGCGGGGCCCAGGTAATCCATCAGGACGGATGGGCCTACACACCGGACAACATCGATGCCCTGCTCTTCTCCCGCCACGAGAGCCGAAAGCTTCGCTCCGCAGGCGTTCGGATGAAGGGAGCCAGGAAGCGGACCCAAGCCCAGGACCAGGCCTTTGAAGATTTTCTCCGCCAGGTTCTTCAAACCTCCGTCCAGGGATAGACTTCCGGGGGCTGATGGGTAAATTCCATCCATTTTCCAGTTGCCGGATGGGTAAAGCCGATCTTCGCAGACCAGAGGGCAATCTCACAGGGGTCTTCGTTCAGGCTGTACTTTCGGTCTCCCACCAGGGGCAGGCCCCGGCTGGAAAACTGGGCACGAATTTGATGGGTTCTTCCGGTGCGAAGCCGGATACGCACCCGGGATAGGTCCTGAGTGGTATTCAGCGTCCAATAGTCCAAAACAGCCTCTTGAACGCCCTTCCCCGGTTCCTGCACCACATAGGTTTTCCGCTCTGCCTTATTACGCAGAAGCAGGTCCACCAAGGTACCTTCCGGCTCCTGGGGAATCCCGTGGAGCACCGCCAGATATTCTTTTTCAAACTGATCCTCACGAATCTGGCGAGACAGCTCCGAGGCCGCCTTGGGATTTCTGGCCAGCACCATCAGTCCGCTGACCACCCGGTCCAGCCGATGGACAGTACGCACATCGGCCTTGAAATCTCCCAGGGCTTCCCGTACCAGATCCGGCAGTCCGCCGGGTTCATCGGTGGAAAGCACCCGCGGCGGCTTGATACAGACCAGAATATGGGGGTCTGAATAGAGGATTTCCAAGCAGAATCCCCCTTTCTTTGACGCTGCCCGGGATCTCTCCCGGGCAGATAATTTTTACTTAGGTAAGCTCTGCTTCCTTTATTTTGCCAGGAAGCCGATCTTTTTATAGACCTTACGCAGGGTCTTTTCAGCCACATAGCTGGCCTTTTCTGCGCCCTGACGGTAGACACTCTCCAGATAGGCCTTGTCCTTGAGAATCCGGGTAGCCTCCTCCCGGATGGGACGGAGATGCTCAATAACAGCATCGCCAACCATCGGCTTAAAAGCACCGTAGCCCTTGCCTGCAAACTCAGCCTCAATCTGCTCATAGGTCAGGCCGGTCACAGAAGCGTAGATGCTCATGAGGTTTGCCACACCGGGCTTGTTCTCCGGGTCGAAGCGGACGCAGTTCTCCGTGTCGGAGTCGG
>JAHHRT010000179.1 GCA_020025615.1 Oscillospiraceae bacterium
GGAAGCGGCCTTTTACTTTTCGGAAATTCCTAACATAAGGTTAAGAAAAAACCAGGATACTTGTATTTCCCAGGGGGCTGTGATAGAATATCTGCTATATCATGGAAGGAGGGGTTCTATGAAAGAACTGATTTCTCAGCTGGGGCACTGGAAGATTTTCCTCCTGTGCGCCTGTATCCCTCTGGCAGTGCTGGCATATCTGTGTAAATTTGTTCTGCCGGGGTACAGCTTCTCTGCGCTGGTGTGCGTGGCTGTCATCGGTGTGATTCTTTTCTATGTGCTCATGCCCCTGGTGGGGCTTAAATTCCCTGTGTTCGCCAAATGGGCCACCCGGATTTTTACGGTGTGCCTGGTGGCGGGCTTGCTGGTGGTAGGGGCCACGGAGGCGATTATCATCCGTGCAAGCTTCGGTTCGCCGGAGCGGGAGACGCCCTACATCCTGGTCCTGGGTGCCAAGGTCAACGACAACGGCCCTTCCGTCTCCCTCTGGGATCGGATTTATGCCGCCTATGACTACATGACTGCTCACCCCGATGTCATTGCCATCGTCTCCGGGGGGCAGGGTAAGGACGAGCCCATTACAGAAGCGGAGTGTATGTATACCCATCTGGTGGATTTGGGCATTGAGCCTCATCGGATTTGGCTGGAGGACCAGGCGACTTCCACCTGGGAAAACCTCCAATTCTCCCTGGACCTGCTGGAGGAAAAGACCGGGTCCCGGCCCACAGAGCTGGGCATCCTATCCAGCGAATACCACTTGTTCCGGGCCAGTCTCTTTGCAAAGGCCTGTGACGTGGACTTTATCGGTATTCCTGCCAGAACGTCCCGGTTCTCCCAGAAGCTTAACCACTTCATGCGGGAGGTTGCCGGTGTCTGGCACTATATTCTGTTAGGAGGACAATATTCATGATCGACCGCAAATATGCAGATTTCGCCTGGGATCGGGCGGCGGAGCTTCTCGCCATCGACTCCCCTTCGGGCTTTACCGCCCAGGCTGCCCAGTGGGTGAAGGGGGCATTTGAGATTCTGGGCTACCATGCAGAGATTACCACCAAGGGCGGTGTGCTCATCGACCTGGGCGGCGAGGACAGCGAGGACGCATTGCTTCTGGAAGCCCACACCGATACCCTGGGCGCTATGGTTGCCGAGGTGAAGGGCAATGGCCGTCTCCGTCTCACCCCTCTGGGCGGTATGAACGCCAACAACGCCGAGGCGGAAAATCTCCGGGTCTACACCCGGGACGGAAAAATTTTGGAGGGCACCTTGCAGCTGTGTAACGCCTCCATCCATGTGAACGGCGACTATTCTTCTACCACCCGTTCCTTCGATACGGTAGAAGCTGTTCTCGATGAGGACGTTTGCAGTGCCGAGGCCACCCGGGCACTGGGTGTGGAGGTTGGCGACATCGTCTGCTTTGACCCCCGGACCCGCCGGACAGGCAGCGGCTATCTCAAGAGCCGTTTCCTGGACGACAAGCTCTCTGTGGGTATTCTGCTGGGCTTTGCCAAGTACCTCAGCGACCACGAGATCACCCTCAAGCGCCGGGTTTACGTCCATGTGACGGTGTATGAGGAAGTGGGCCACGGCGGCTCTGCATCGGTTCCTGCCGGTGTTACCGAGGCCATCTCCGTGGATATGGGCTGTGTAGGTGATGGCCTGCAGTGCACCGAGCGTCAGGTCTCTATCTGCGCCAAGGACTCCGGCGGCCCCTACAGCTACGAGGTTGTGGGAAAGCTCATTGACGCTGCCAAGAAGATGGGCGCGGACTATGCAGTGGATGTCTATCCCCACTACGGCTCCGATGTGGAAGCCACTCTGCGCAGCGGTGTGGATATTCGCCACGGCCTGATTGGTGCCGGTGTCTATGCCAGCCACGGCTATGAGCGCAGCCACATTGACGGTGTGTACAACAGCATCCTGGTGCTGTGCGGTTATTTGAATGTCTGACAGAAC
>JAHHRT010000018.1 GCA_020025615.1 Oscillospiraceae bacterium
TGGGGTTGGGGCCGACGTACTTCTTCATGGCATCCTGGAGCGCCTCTTCGAAGGTCGCACGGGTCTTGAGGCCCATGCCACGGGCAATGCCGGGCTCCTGAGCGCCCACAATGTAGATGGCGCTGGTGTTCATCTCGGCGATGTGACCGCAGCTCATCATGGAGAAGCCGTGGAAGGGATGGAAGGCGTTGCAGTAACGGTACTTGCGGATGTACTCCTGGTTGGTGGCAAAGTACTCGCCGTAGCGGTTCATGTCAGCCAGGGTGTTCATGTGGTCATGCTGGAACATTTCGTACAGCTCCCGCAGGTAGGGCCAGCGCTCGTCGTGGAAGTAGCCGTTGCAGATGGAGGAGCAGATGATGACGCAGTTGTCTTTCATCACTCTCTTATGACGGATGACCTGTGCAGACAAAGCCTGCATCATCTGGATGGGATTGGTGCCCATGCCGTCGCCATAGTGGAAGTTCTGAGGCATACCGAAGACCATGACATCGTACTTCTCCTCAGCGAAGGGAACGTAGGTGCGCTTGTTAGCCAGCTCCCAGGAGATGGGCTGCATGATCTTTGCATAGCCGGAGTAAATGGCAATCTGACGGGAATAGGTATCCAGAACAGCATCGCAGCAGAAGAAGGGATGGCCCATCTTCTCCTCCATGTGCATGGAGATTTCGTCAAACTTGGTGCGCATCAGGCTGTGACCGGAAACAGGGGTGAAGTCATTCCGGTGCATGACCTTGGGCACATGGTGGGAAGCGATGCTTCTCCAGTGGGTAATGCCGGTAGCGCTGTGCTTGTAGCCGCCGGAGTAGCCGCCGTAGGGGTTGCCCTGGGTGTGGCCGATGAGCACGGGAATATCACATTCGAAGACGTACTTGTTCATGAGAACGGGGTCGCCCCGCTTGGTGGTGCCCAGGTCTACCATGTGGTCGTAGTCTTCGCTGTCGTGAGAGGTGATCTGGTTGGTCCAGTAGAACTCGTTGAACAGCTCCTCGCCCAGAATCTTTCGCATCTCGGCTTCGGTAGCACGGGGGTGCAGGCCGTTAGAGAACAGCAGCAGAATGTCTTCTTTTCTCACACCGCCGGCATACAGCTCATCCAGGCAAGCCCGGATTGCCACCTTCCGGTGAGAGGTAGGCTGACAGCCGCCCTTGACAATGTCGGGGATGACGATGACAACGGTCTTGCCGGGAGCAGCCAGCTCCCGCAGGCTGGGCATACCGTAGGGATGACGGATGCTCTCCAGCGTGGCGTTATAGAGGCTGTCCCAGTCCTGGGGCAGGCACTCGGGGTCGGGAACGGTAACACCGGGAATGAATACGTCGGTGTTGTCAGGCAGTTCAGCGCTCATCAGGCCCTGACCATACTCAAAATCCAGTTTCATATATATCTCTCCTTACTTGTTCAGATAGGTGCGGATGATTTCCAGATATTCGTCGGGATAGAAGCCAATCTCACCCTGGAAGCGGGTCAGTGCAATGAGGCCGCCGTCAATTTCAGGGATGGAGGCCAGCATTTCGGCATTGTCCTTCTTGAGACCGCCGCCGTAGACAACATCGATGCCGCCGGTGACTTCCTTCACAAACTTGGCAATCTTGGTGATGTACTCCTTGCCGGCAGGGGTTTTGCCCGGTCCGATGGACCAGATGGGCTCATAGCCGATGACCACCTTGCTCTTGTCCACGCCGTCCAGACCGATTTCCAGCTGCTCCCGCAGAACTTCCTGCCAGCGGTCCAGCTCCTCTTCCTTTTCACCGATGCAGTAGAGAACGGTCATGCCGTTTTCCACTGCCAGCTTGATTTCCTGGTTCAGCAGACGGTTGACAGCCTTGGTATCCACCACGCCGGCCTCAGCCAGCACGCCCATTTTGTCGTTGCGCTCCTCGCAGTGACCGATGATGGTGGAACCCACACCCATGGCCTTCATGGCGGAGACGGGACGGTTGGTGGTGAAAGCACCGAAGTTGCCGCCCACGGCGGTGTTCATCCGGTAGACGCTCTGGCAGCCGACCTGCAGGGGGCTTCCCTCTGTGCGGGCAGCGGCAGCGCCCAGCAGGTGTGCTTCGGGGAAGTACTGGACAAATTCCACCTGAGAGGGGTCGTAGGCACGAAGGGCCTCCTGGGTGTTCTTCACAATGTATGCGCCCCACTGCTCCATGGGAGCGATGCGGTTGACACCGCCCAGCTCCACCGGAACGTCAAAGCGTTTCAGATTCAGAAAAATGTGTTTCAATGTAGTTTAACTCCTTCCAGGTTGAATTCTCCTTTGAAATCTGCAAACTGGGGAAGGTCTGCCCCCAGCAGGGGACGGCACCAGTCACAGAAGGCTTCCGTGACATCGAAGCCGTCCTCGCTGATGAATTCTCTGGGCATGGTCCGCTCGGTGAGCATAACCTCCTCGATGGGAACCAGCACGTCCTCTACTTCATAGGGGGCGGTGGATTTTCGCATCATGCCAGCCATATAGCCGCTCTTGCCTTCCAGCACTGCCTTGCAGGCCAGAGCACCCATGCGCACGGCCTCGTCTCGGTCAACAGGGGACTGGGACTGAATACTGGCACGGCCCCAAATGCCGGGCTTTTCGCTTCTGGCCTTAATGCCCAGCTTGGAGATGACCAGCTTTGCCAGGAAGCTGCCCAGGTCTCCGTCATAGCGGGCCCGGCCCTCCTGGTAGAGCGGGGGTGCCACGGCACTGCCGTCGGCCTTGTGGAGGTACTCGCTGGCGACTACAACCACGCCGCCCTTCTTTTCGTGGATTTCCTTTACCTTTGCCAGGAACTTCTCTTCGTCGAAAGCAACCTCCGGCAGGCAGATAATGTCGGGAGCGTCGCCGCACTTCTCTCTGGCAAGAGCGGAAGCAGCGGTAATCCAGCCTGCATTCCGGCCCATGGCCTCAATGATGACCACATGGATGGGAAGGCTGCGGACGTCCTGGGCAATTTCAGCAACACACTGGGCCTGGAAGTAGGCAGCGCTGCCGTAGCCCGGGGCGTGGTCGATGACGGAAATGTCGTTGTCGATGGTCTTGGGGATACCGCAGACGCAGATATCAGTGCCGGCTTCTGCGCAGGCAGCTTTCAGTTTGCCACAGGTGTCCATGCTGCCATTGCCGCCGGTGAACAGCACATAGTGAATGTCGTGCTTCAGGAGAACCTGAACCATTTTTTCGTATTCCGGCTTTTCCAGCTGGGTGCGAGAGGTGCCGATGGCGGAGCCGGGAGTTACCAGAAGCTTTGCAAGCTCCGCTTCGGGAACTGCGGAAAGATCCACAAAGTTCTCGGTGAGAATACCGGCAGAGCCGAAGATGGCTCCGTAGATGTGCTCCACCTTGCCGCTCTTTTTCGCTTCCTCTACAGCACCGTAGAGAGAGGCGTTGATCACAGCGGTAGGGGCACCGCCGTGGGCGATCAGTAGATTTTTACCCATGATCCCTACCTCGTTTATCAGATGCCGGCCTTCTTGTAGCGGTCAGCCATCTCGTCCAGGGTGACAGCTTCCACCAGAGGAGCCTTGCCCACGGAGTCAAATTCCACAATGAGGGTGCCTACAACTTCATGTACGCCCCGCTCCACGCAGTCGATGATTTTCGCCACATCGTCGTTGGGGACGTTGCCGTACATGACGGTGTCCATAATGGGGGTCAGGAAGACTCTGGGATCGAAGTCGGACTTCTTGGTCTCCAGCAGCTGGTAGATGGGAGCGATGGACTCGTGGGTCCGCAGCTCGGGATGCTGCCAGAACAGCTCGCGCATATTCCGGGTGACAGCCAGACGAATGTCGGTGTCCACGTTGATCTTTGCAATGCCCAGACGGGAAACTTCCTTCAGCTGTGCCTTGGAGATGCCAAAGGCGTTATGAATGTCGCCGCCCAGCTGGTTGATTTCTTCCACAATGTACTGGGGGACGGTGGAGGAGCCGTGGCTCACCAGGGCACAGAACAGGCCCTCGTGGCGCAGACATTCCTTGGTGGCAATGGCGATTTCCTTGCGGATTTTAGCACCCTTGCCCTTGTTGGCACCGTGCTTGGTGCCGTAGCTGATAGCCAGTGCATCCACACCGGTCTTCTTTACAAACTCGATGGCATCCATGGGGTTGGTGTAGGTAGAGGTCTCGCTGAATACGTGGTCTTCCACGCCTGCCAGAACGCCCAGCTCACCTTCTACAGTGACGCCGCGCTCATGGGCCAGCTTGACAACCTCACGGGTGAGGGCAATATTGTCCTCAAAGGGAAGGCTGGAGCCGTCGATCATAACGGAAGTGTAGCCGCCGTCCATAGCAGCCAGGCAGGAATCAATGTTCTTGCCATGGTCCAGGTGCAGAGCCACGGGAATGGGGCTGTTTTCGCCGTAGAGCTTTACAGCCTTGGCGATGTTGTTTGCGCCCACCTTTTTATCTTCCAGCGTGCCGTTGGCAAAATCGGTCCGGCCGCCCATGAAGGCGTTGGCAAGGTCAGCACCCTGGATAATGGCAGCGGAACGGAACATCTCGTGGACATTGATCACGGCCTTGGCCTGGGCCACAGCGTTGACGTTAAATGCACCCTGGGCATAGTTGTACTTCTCGGTGGCTTCCAGGATAGCTCTCATTGGTACTAACATAGCAATCTTTCCTTTGTCTTTATTATAGTTTGATAACAGCTTCCTATATTAGAAAGGCTGCTGTGCGGCATTGGCATTGAGATAGATTCTTGCATCCTTGTGATTCTGGAGCAGGGTTGCAGGGAAGTGTGCGCTGACTTCACCGTAGGCTGCCTGCCGGACAACGGAGCGGTGCCAGTCACGGAACACACCCAGGCGGACCTTGCGGGCACCCAGAATCTCAGCGATGCCGATGGTCACGCACTTCTTGGGCATGGCATCAATGGCGCCGTTGAGGTCACCAATGGCGTTAGAAGTACGGGTTTCGCGGCTGATTTCCAGCACACGGGTGTGAAGCTGTGCGAACTCCTCAGCAGAGAGGTCGTCCCGGGCTTCGTTAAATGCCAGGTGTCCGTTGATGCCGATACCGCCGAAGGCGATATCCACGCCGCCCAGCTTTTCAATGACGCGGGCAATATGTTCGGGATCCTTGGGGTCGGGGAAAATCCGCTGCTCCTCGGGCATGACCAGCTCAGGGTCAATCTGAGAATAGACGGTGCGGTTCATGAAGCCATGGAAGGACAGAGGGCTTTCAAAATCAATGTAGGTCTCGTCGTCGTTGAGGTACTCGTCCATATTGATGAACCAGCAGTTCTTCAGATCCACCCGATCCTGATTGACCAGGCGAACAAAAATGGGGTACTGACCCACAGGGCCTACAGGGCAGATAAATACGGTGTGCTTGCCGGCGGCATTGTGCTCCTTAATGGTGTTTACCATTTCCAGAGCCATTTCATAGAAGACTTCGCCGGAATCGCCCAGCTTATAGAGGGGAATCTTTGCGTCGGTTCCCAGGTCTTTTGCGGAAATCTGATAATAATTGTTCATATGGGATACACTCCTGTCAAAAAGTTTTATATGTCAAGCATGGATTACACATTTCCAGATTGCCAGGGCGGAAGCACCCTGTGCGCCGTCCTCGGCACTGTAGGGTAGGAAATCCACAGAGCCCAGACGGTAATTGTTGCCGGTAAAGTCAAATTCTTTCTGAACCATCTCCATGAGATCACTTTGAATTTCCGGGTGATTAAAGAGCCTTCCGTGGAGGAACAGCTTCTCAGGATTCATAAGAATCGCAATATTCAGCGTGGTGATGCCGATGTAGCGAAGCGTTTGGGTGATGAAACGGCGGATATAGGCATCTCCGGCCACATACGCTGCCACGACGTGCTCGATGGTAAGTTCCTCGGCACAGGCGGCAAAGTTATGCAGCAGGGAATTGGGGTTGTATTCAAAAATCTGAATGGCCCCCTCCAGAATAGCACCCTCTGTGGCGACGGTTTCCAGACATCCTCGCTTTCCGCATTTGCAGCGCTTGCCGTCGAGAACGGCAACGGTGTGTCCAACCTCGCCGGAGCCGTAGGTGTTGCCGATATAAAGGCCATCTTCGGTGACATTGGCGCAGAACATACCCTGTCCAATATGGAACACGGCAAAGCTGGAAGGTGCCTGCTGCGGGTTGTGCAGGTACTGGGCGACAGCCACGCACCGAATATTGTTTTCAAATACCACCGGACAGGAGAAGGCATCCCGGATCTTGAGACCGTCGAAATTTTTCCAGTCGTCATTGGTGGAGACCATATACTGACTGTTGTGGTCCATATGACCGGGAACACCGATGCCGATGCCCAGCAGCCGGTCCATGGGAGCATCCAGACTGTCCATACAGGCTTGGATATTTTCAATAATCAGCTGGGTGATGTGCTCTCCCACATCCTTAGAGTAGGGGATGCTGTGAAAGTACAGAAGCTTGCCATGCATATCGGCGGCACAGGTAGTGAGGGCGGTGAAGGTAAATTCAACGCCGATGGTGAAGCCGAAGTCTGCTACGATATCCAGGGCAATTCGGGCTCTGCCGATGGTGCCCCGGTCCTCTTCCACCCGGCCCAGCTCTGTGACAATGCCGTCGGCAAACATAGTGGACACGGTGGTGGTCACTGTGGCGGGGGTGATGCCGGTCAGGTCGCTGATTTCTTTCCGGGAGATACCGGGGTTGCGGTAGATGCACTCGAGAATTCTGTCATAGTTAGATGATTTGATGATTTTCGTATTATACACAGGGAACACTGCTTTCTGTAAGTGGGTTAGAGTTTGGAAAAGCCGGTATACTTGGTGGCAACTTCAATGACACGGTATACATCCAGCAAGGGCTGATACTGCTTCTCGTGTTCCTGAATATAGCCGCAGAACTCTCTGAAATGTTCATCGGCTACAGCCTGATTGCCGTCGCAGAGCTCTGCAAGGGCACAGGCGAGAAGAATACAGTAGCGTCCATGGAACTTGAGGAAATCCCAGTTGGCCCGGTACTTGGGGTCATCGGGATGAAGATCATCCATATCCATCAGGAAGCCCAACGCGGTTTCTGCAATGCCCAGGAATTGCTTTCGCTTTTCCGGCTGCTTACGGGGACCGTGACCGTTAAAGTAGTCTGTGTCGCTGAGCTCGGACAGCTGCTCCAGATAGTCGATTACGGTCTCATAGCCGTCACCGAACATGGCGCGGAAGTAGGTCTCTTTCAGCGTTTCATAGGAAATGCTGCTGTCCAGAAGGGCCTGTCCCATGACATAGTTGGGGAAACCCGTGGGGTTCATGGCCCGCAGCTCCTGACAGCTCATGTAGCCGCCGGCTTGCAGCTCCTTGAGAGCGTGAATATCCTGATAGATTACGTGCGCGATCTTCATATAGCCAAAGTCGCCATAGTGCGCCCGGCCCAGGGGATAGTCATAGAAGAAGCTGTCCCCGGTGAAAACCTTCTTCCAATGAAAATAGTGGGCAAGGTTTTCTTCTACGGTCTCGGGAAGCTGGAAGTGGTTGCGCACATAGGGCTTTACTGCCGCTTCCCCGGTGGTGCGGGGATAGGTCTTTTCAAAGGTACGGCTGATGGGGGCGAACATCAGGCAGAACCGCTCAGGATGGGTGATTTTCTCCCGAAGAGGGGCGTAGAGCAGCTCCTGATAAAGGAGAAACACGATTTTGGTGTCCAGACCTTCCTGGGTCAGCGCTGCATCCAAGTCATTGAGGATGGAGACGTACTGGTCAGACAGGGTGGTTTTTTTGCAGTCCTCACATTCGCATACATTATTATGTTCGTCAGCCAGCCAGAAGTGAAGGTAGTTTACGCTCCGGTGTGCCTTTGCGTAGTCCACTACCTGATCAATGAGGCGTCTGCGTGCCTCGGGATTGGCATAGCAGAGGTTGGTGTTGGTGGGGACACCGCCGAAGAGCTGGCGCTTGCCGTCCACCTGGGCGATGAGTGCCTGGGTCTCCGGGGGGAGGGAAGCTTCTTCTTCGTGCCAGCCGGTATTGTCAAAGCCGATGGCTTCGGCAGTCCAGCCGTGGCCTACCCGGTGGTCCAGGATTCCCCGAAGGGCCATGGCCTTCGTGACGGCGGCTTCCATAGCATCCAGCTGCTCCCGGGACTGGGGATCGGCGGGGAACAAGGGATTAAAGGTGTGGTTGTACCAGCGCTCGAAAAAGACATCCGGCTTTTTGAACTGCACAAAAAAGGTGTTGTATCCGTTTTTCGGCAGCCAGTCGATGAAGTCCAATACATTATAAATAGAGTCTGCGCCTTCAATGCAGACACCTCGGTGGCGGAAATCTGCGGTCTTCATTACAGGTTCGCACAGAAGCTTTCGGAAATCGGTGATTTCGGGAACAAAGGTGCCGTCTGGGCCGGGAGTATGGAACACAAAGCCCAGGCTGCGAAGATAGGCATATACACCCAGCAGCACGCTGCGGGGGCTGTCGCCGGAAATAAAGCCTGCCTGCTGGGCAAATCCATAGGAATAGGAATCCCGGTCGGAGGCCAGGCTGGGATCTACCCGAAGGGTGATGGAATAAGCCGTACAGCCGGAGCTTTCCAGCCGAAGCATATTCAGGTGACGAAGCAATTCTGCCCGTGCAAACTCCAAGGTGGGGTCCTGGGGCGGGATCATCATAATATCTATTGTCATACGAGTTCCTCCGTGGCAGCTATCTTATGCTATCTTATTATAAATCTACTATCCTCATTCTCACAAATTATATTTTATAATTAAATATGGAAATGTCAACTCTTTTTGACTGGGGAAAACTGTACAAAATACAAATTATCGATTTGTATTATCTTTACAAAGTTAGTGTTTTTACGATTTCACACTTGAAATACACAAAAATGATTGATATACTAACCAAGAACTTAGACGATATGTGCATCTACGAACAAGGGCTGTGTTCCTATTTACTTACAAGAAATAATTAAGTTTAATTACAGCTTGTAAGTAAATGGTAAGCTGCAGTCGTCTGAAAGAACAGTGAGAATCTTAGAAGGAGTATGAACTATGGGTAAAAAGAAAAAGAACTCACGCATTAATGATAAGGTGTGGCTCCTGATTTCCCTGGGTGCAGCCCTGGTGGTCTGGTACCTCTTATCAATTGGCGGGAAGACGGGACGGAGCTTCCCCTTTATACATAAGGTAGTTCCTGCAGTGGGCACCATGATTGAGAGAGGTGCTTTCTGGAAGGATATTGGCAGCAGTATGACCTGTGTCGGCCTCGGCTTCGGTCTGGGCTTCATCACTGCACTGCCCATTGCATTCCTGATGGCATGGTACACCCCGGTTCAGAAGATTATTGAGCCCTGGATCAACTTCATCCGTAACATCCCTGCACTGGGCTATGCACCTCTGCTGGTCATTACCTTTGGCGTCGGTCAGAAGCCCGCAGTCATCCTGATTTGGATCTGCACCTTCATGACCATGAGCATTACCATTTATCAGGGCATCAAGAACATTGATACCACCATTCTGAAGGCTGCACGGGTTCTGGGTGCCAATGACTTCCATATCTTCACGAAGATCATTTGCCCCGCAACTGTCCCCTTTATTATTACCGCTGTTCGTCTGGGCCTCAGCGCTGCACTGACCACTCTGCTGGCAGCAGAGTCCACCGGTGCACAGGCTGGTATCGGTATGCGGATCCGCAGCCTGGCAAACTCCTTTGATTCCGCACCCATGCTGATGTACATCATCCTGCTGGGTATCATTGGTCTGGTTCTTGTAAAAATCGTTGATGTTATTGAAAGGAAGCTGACGGGATGGCAGGAGAAAATTTGATTAAGCTGAAAATCGACAACGTATATAAAGAGTACGCTGGTCGCAACGGTAAGACGGTCGCTCTGAATGGCGTAAGTCTGGACATTAAGGAAAACGAGTTTGTCTGTGTGGTCGGTCCTTCCGGTTGCGGCAAATCCACCCTCCTCAACATCATCGCAGGTCTGCTGGAGCCGACCAGCGGCGATGTGTATCTGGACGGCAAGAAGATCGAAGGCACCGGCGTGGAGCGTGGTGTTGTCTTCCAGGGATACGCACTGTTCCCCTGGAGAACCGTTCTCAAGAATGTTATGTTCGGTCTGGAAATCAAGAAGGTTCCCAAGGCGGAAGCAGAGGCCATTGCCCGTAAGTACATCAAGGCCGTTGGCCTGGAAGGCTTTGAGAATTCCTATCCCAAGGAGCTGTCCGGCGGTATGCGTCAGCGTGTTGCCATTGCCCGTGCCTATGCGGTCAACCCCGAGGTCCTGCTGATGGACGAGCCCTTCGGTGCACTGGATGCGCAGACCCGTGTCCAGCTTCAGACAGAGCTGCTGAACACCTGGGAGCAGGAAAAGAAGACCTGCTTCTTCATCACCCACGATGTGGACGAAGCCATTATTCTGGCACAGCGTGTTGTGATTATGAGTGCCCGTCCCGGCCGGATTAAGCGGATTGTGGATATTGACATTCCCTATCCCAGAACCCAGGCCACCAAGACCGACCCCAGATTCATCGAGCTGAAGACCGAAATCTGGAATGAGGTTTACCAGGAATTCCTGGAAGTCCGTAAGTAATCTGAGGCCGAAAGGCTCAGTAAAAAAACACAACAATGGAGGAAAATTAAAATGAAGAAATTATTTGCCCTGCTTCTGGCTGTGACCATGGTTCTGTCCATGGCAGCCTGCGGAAGCAAAGCCCCCGAAGCAAAGCCCACCGAGGCACCTGCAAAGGCCGAAGGTTCTGCTGAGACCCAGCAGGCAGAGGCTCCTGTAGAGACTGTTAAGCTGAACGTCGCTTACATGCCCAACTACGCATCCCTGTGGTCCGTCCTCACCGCTCAGGACAAGGGCTTCTTCGCAGAAGAAGGCCTGGATGTCACCCTGTGGGAGTTCGCTGACGGTCCTTCCGAAATCGCCGCTATGGAAGGCGGCAGCATTGACATCGCCTACATCGGTCACGGCGCTCACAAGCTGTGCATCAATGGTCAGGCTCAGATCTTCCTGCCCTCCTCTGTCCACAGCACTGACCGCATCATTGTTCTGCCCACCACCGGTGTTACCTCTGCTGACGAGCTGGCTAACCTGGCTGGCAAGAAGATCGCTTACAATGGCGGCTCTTCCTCTGAAACTGCTCTGAACGGTGCTCTGAAGGTCGCCGGCCTCACCATGGACGACATCAAGCCCTTCGAAATGGACCCTACCAACATGGTTGCTGCCATGATGTCCGGCAGCGTTGATGCCTGCACCGCTTGGAACCCCTACTCTGTCCAGATCATGAACAACTGCGAAGGCGCTCTGGAGCTGGAGTTTGCTACTGACTCTGTGAACCTGGCAAGCTGGATTTGCCTGCCCAAGTACGCTGAGGAGAACCACGATGTTCTGGTTCGCTTCACCCGTGCTCTGCTGAAGGCTATGGAGTTCGCTTCTCAGGAAGAGAACTGGCCCTACGCTGTTGAGCTGTACGCAAAGAAGTGCGCTAAGGACGTAGCTGCCTGTGAGATTGAGACTGCGGACGCTACCTGGTTCTCCGCTACCAACATCAAGGACTACCTGGCTGACGGCACCATCAATGACTACTACACCCGCCAGCAGAAGATGTTCATTGAGGGCGGCGCAGTTGAGAAGGAAGTTCCCCTGGAGAACTACATCCTGTTTGATGTCATCAACGAGGCCATTGGCTGATTCCTGCTGCCTTAGAACATCATAGCTAGTTAAAATGCTTGCTGACAGGCCGCTTGCAATGCAAGCGGCCTGTTTTTATTGAGAAAGGAAGCTGTCTTCTATGGATTTTTATATTGTAAACGGAGAAGTTTATTATGAGCATCGGTTTGCACCGCTGGCCATTCATGTGGTAGATGGGGTCATCGGCCTGTGCCAGCCCCAGGAGGTTCCCGCAGATGCCCGGAAGGTGGATGCAAAGGGGCAGAAGATCGTCCCCGGCTTTATTGACATTCATACCCACGGTGCTGTGGGCGTGGATGTGAACGCTGCCACGGCAGAGGACCTGCAAAAAATCGGTCGGTTCTTTGCCTCCAATGGCACCACCGCATGGCTGGGCTCCATCCTTACGGATACGGTGGAGCAGACGGACTGGTGCATCGGTCAGTTCAAGGCCTACTCTGACCTTGCTGCCGCTGACTCTGCGGAGCTGCTGGGTGCGCACCTGGAGGGCCCCTTCCTGGCCAGCGAGTACAAGGGCGCAATGCCGGAGCATCTGCTCCAGAAGGGCAACACCGAGCTTCTGAGACATTATCAGGAGCTTGCAGAGGGCCGCATCAAGTACATCACTGTTTCTCCTGAGGTTCCCGGCGTCAACGAGATGATTCCCGAGGCCAAGAAGCTGGGAATCCGGGTGGGTATCGGTCACTCCGGCGCTACCTACAGCCAGGCAATGGACGCCATTGAAAAGGGCGCAGACCTGGCAACCCACACCTTCAACGCCATGCGTCTGTTCCATCAGCATGAGCCTGCCATCATGGGCGCAGTGCTGGAATCCGATGTATACTGCGAGATGATCTGCGACGGTCTCCACTTGGTTCCTGCCACGGTGCGGCTGCTCACCAAAATCAAGGGAATGGATCAGCTGATTGCAATCACCGATTCTATCATGGCAGCCGGACTGCCTGACGGCAACTATAAGCTGGGTGTCAACGATGTTGTGGTGAAGGACGGCGACGCAAAGCTTGCCAGCAATGGCGTTCGGGCCGGCAGCACTTTGACCCAGAATCGGGCACTCAAGAACATGATGGCCTTTACCGGAAAGTCTCTGGAGGAGGTCATCCCGGTGCTCACCGAGAATCCCGCAAAGCTTCTGGGCCTGGACAACCGGATCGGCAGAATCCGGGAGGGCATGGATGCTGACCTGGTATTCCTGGACGAGAACAACGACATTGCCCAGGTTTATCTGAAGGGCCGTCCTGTGAAGAATTAAAAATAGAACCCCCCATGCCGCTTGCATTTGGAAGCGGATTCGATTAAAATTGACTTGGACATTCAGTCCAACGAAAGGGCACAGGAATTCGGAGTCCCTGTGCCCTTTGCTTTTGGAGGCACATTATGACATTACGAGAATTTTTTGAGGAACATCCCAAGGCAGCCATCGCATTTTCCGGCGGGGTGGACTCTGCCTATCTGCTCTATGCTGCCCTCAAGTGGGGAAAAGACATTGTGGCTTACTATGTAAATTCTGCATTTCAGCCTGAATTTGAGCTGGAGGATGCCAAAAAGCTGGCAGAGCAGCTCCATGGGCAGATGCGTATTCTGCCGGTGGATGTACTGTGTGAGGGAGCGGTGACGGCGAATGGCCCTGACCGCTGCTATCACTGCAAGAAGCAGATTTTTTCTCGGATTCTGGAAGCAGCCCGGGAGGATGGCTTCTCTCTGATTCTCGATGGTACCAACGCCTCGGATGATGCCAATGACCGGCCCGGTATGCGGGCCCTTCGGGAAATGGAGGTCCGTTCCCCACTGCGGGAATGTGGTCTCACCAAGCCGGAAATCCGGCGGCTGTCCCGGGAGGCGGGGCTCTTCACCTGGGAGAAACCTGCCTATGCCTGTCTTGCCACCCGGATTCCCACCGGGGAGCCCATTACAGCGGAAAAGCTCCGGCGTACAGAGTGGGCGGAGAGCTATCTGGCAGGGCTGGGACTGCGGGACTTTCGGGTTCGCTCGCTGGGGGACAGCGCAAAGCTTCAGCTTCGGCAGGCAGATATAGAAACCGTACTTTCCAATCGGAAGGAAATTGCAGAGAAATTAAAGCAGCACTATAGTTCTGTACTGCTGGATTTGGAGGCTCGGGATGAACAGTGATATGAGAATACTTCTGGAGCGCGTCCGCAGCGGAGACGTTTCTGTGGACGATGCTATGATGCAGATGAAAACAGCGCCTTTTGAGGATATCGGCTATGCAAAGGTGGACCTCCACCGCCGGGTTCGTCAGGGGGCCGCAGAGGTGATCTACGGTGCCGGAAAAACCCCGGAACAGATTCTGGGCATTGTAAAGACCATGCAGAAAAACGGGCAGGGTCGGGTGCTGATTACCAGAATGTCCCGGGAAGCGGCAGATTATGTCGGCGCACAGCTGGAGCTTGACTACCACGAGGATGCACGTGTTGGCCTGGTGGGCGGAATTCCCCAGGCCACCGGCATTGGAAAAGTGGTCATTGCCACCGGCGGCACCAGTGATATTCCTGTGGCAGAGGAGGCTGCACTTACGGCAGAGAGCCTGGGCAGCGAAGTGGTTCGGCTCTATGACGTGGGCGTGTCCGGCGTCCATCGGCTGCTGTCTCACATGGATCTCATTATGGGCGCTACGGTGATTATCGCCATTGCAGGCATGGAAGGCGCCCTAGCCAGCGTGGTGGGCGGCCTTGCAGACTGCCCGGTGATTGCAGTGCCTACCAGCGTGGGCTACGGTGCTTCCTTCGGCGGCGTGTCGGCGCTGCTGTCCATGCTCAACTCCTGCGCCAGCGGTGTCAGCGTGGTGAACATCGATAACGGATTTGGTGCCGGATACCTGGCGAATATGATTAACCACATGGAGGTGCCGAAATGAGAACACTTTATCTGGACTGCGGCATGGGTGCTGCGGGAGATATGCTCACGGCAGCACTTCTGGAATTGCTTCCCAATCCCGACGCCTTTGTTGCAGAGTTTAATGCTCTGGGAATCCCCGGTGTAGAAATGGCCCGGGAGGCCAGCGTCAAGTGCGGCATTACGGGAACTCACGTTTCTATCAAGGTCCACGGTGTGGAGGAGGACGAGCATCTCCATGATCACCATCACGAGGATGACTGCCACCACGATGATCACCATCATGAGGATGACTGTCACCACCATGACCATCATCACGCGCATGACGGTGACCACGACCACCATCACGAGCACCACCACAGCAGCCTGGGGGATGTGGCGCACATTCTCTCTCACCTGGAACTGCCGGAAGAAGTTCGGAAGGATGTGCTGGCGGTTTATGATCTGATTGCTCAGGCAGAAAGCCATGCCCACGGCGTACCCGTGGAGCAGATTCACTTCCACGAGGTGGGCACCATGGATGCCATTGCCGATGTGACAGCGGTGTGCCTGCTGATGCACAAGCTGCATCCGGACAGGGTGGCGGCCTCTGCGGTCCATGTAGGCAGCGGAACGGTTCGGTGCGCCCATGGCGTTCTCCCGGTGCCTGCTCCGGCGACGGCCTATATTCTTCGGGATGTGCCGATTTACGGCGGGCAGATTCAGGGAGAGCTTTGCACCCCCACCGGGGCGGCACTTCTGAAGCATTTTGTGGGCCAGTTTGGACAAATGCCTGCTATGCGTGTGGAAAAGATTGGCTACGGTATGGGTAAAAAGGAATTCTCCCAGGCTAACTGCCTTCGGGCCATGCTGGGAGAAACGGAGGACCAGACCGACGACATTCTGGAGCTTTCCTGCAATGTGGACGACATGACCGGGGAGCAGATGGGCTTTGCCTTGGAACGGCTTTTGGAGGCCGGGGCACTGGATGCCTACACGGTTCCCATTGGCATGAAGAAGTCCCGCCCCGGGACCATGGTCTGCGTGCTGTGCCGCCCGGAAGATCGGGAAAAGATGGTCCGCCTGATGTTCCGTCATACCAACACCCTGGGAGTTCGGGAGACGGCCTATCGTCGGTATACCTTGGAACGAACCATCCAGAGCGTGGAGACACCTTTTGGAACCATCCGCCGGAAGGACAGCCAGGGCTACGGTGTATCCCGGCAGAAATACGAATATGAGGACCTGGCCCGCATTGCAAAGGAGCAAAATCTCAGCATTGGGGAAGTCCTGAAGCTGCTGTAATCCGAAAAATGCTGTACGGAACAGCCTATGAAATACAGAAATTGTTTCCCAATTGGGCGCTTCTGTCAAACAAAAATCCGCAAGGGTCAATGCCCTTGCGGATTTTTTGGAAGAATCGGGAAATCAGCCGAAGAGGATGCCCAGCAGGAGGCCCGCTGCACCGCAGAGGGTCATTACCAGAATGGGATTCCACTTGAACTTGCGCAATACGAAGAAGGCTGCTGCAAAGAGACAGATACCAATCACGTTGATATTTGCCAGCACCATTGCTCCGCCGCCGAAAACCACTTTCAGCAGAATCGACAGACCGGCAGAGGCGATGAGAGCCACCACAGCAGGGCGAAGACTCTTTAGAACGCTTTGCAGAATGGAGATGTTTTTATACTTGGTATAGACGTAGGACAGCAGAGAGACGATGATCAGAGAGGGCAGAATACAGCCCAGGGTTGCCACAATGGCACCGCCGATGCCAGCAATGCGGATGCCCACAAAGGTTGCGGAGTTTACGGCGATGGGGCCGGGGGTCATCTCGGCAATGGTGATGAGATCGATAAATTCATTGATGGACAGCCAGGCATGCTGCTCCACAGCCTGAGCCTGAATCAAAGGCATGGCTGCATAGCCGCCGCCAATGGAAAACAGACCGATTTGGATAAAGCTCCAGAATAACTTCAAGTAGATCATTTCTTATCTGCCTCCTTCTTCTTTTCCATCATGGCGAGGATGACACCCACCAGGGCGGCTGCCAGGATGATGTAGATGACGTTCACACCGAAGAAGAAGGTAGCCACAAAAGCAGCAGCCATAATCACCAGGTGAATGGCGGACTTCATTTTCAGTACGTTGCTGCCAAGGCTGCACACCACATCCAGAATGACAGCAGCCACACCGGCCTGCATACCCTTGAGGGTCAGAGCCACATAGGGATTGGTGGCAAAGGCGGCGTAGAAGAAGGAGATCACAGACAGGATGATCATGGGGGGCAGGATGGTTCCGATGACAGCCACAATCATACCCACAAATCCGGCTACGTGCCAGCCGACCAGAATGGCGGCATTGACGGCGATGGCACCGGGGGAGGACTGGGCCAGGGCAGTCATATCCAGCATTTCCTGCTCATCGATCCAGTGCAGCTCGTCTACAAATTTACGCTTCATAAAGGTGATGATGACGAATCCGCCGCCGAAGGTGAAGGTGCTGATGTACAGCATGGAAAAGAACAGCTTCAGCAGAAGATTCGCTTTTTTGGGTTTTTCATTCATATTCCAGGGCACTCCTCTCATAATTAGCATATATATTATAGTACTTGAAAGACAATAAGTAAAATGCTATATTATTATCAAAACAATGCCTAAAATGTATGATTGGAGGAACAGACAATGACTTTGCGGCATATGAAGGTATTTGTGGCGGTCTACCAGACGGAAAATGTGACCAAAGCGGCCAAAATGCTGAATCTGACCCAGCCGGTGGTGACCCGGACCATTCAGGAGATTGAAAAATACTATGGGGTATGCCTTTTTGAGCGAATCAACCGCAGACTTCATACCACGGAAGCCGGAAAAGAGTTTTATTCCTATGCCCTGCACATTATCGATTCCTTCGACCAGCTGGAAAAGGGACTGCGCAATTGGGATGAACTGGGCGTGATTCGGGTGGGAGCCACCAGCACCTTGGGAAATGCACTGCTGCCTGAGGTGCTGAAAACATTTCGCAGGGAGCATCCGGCACTGCAGGTCAAGGCCAGAATCTCCAACGGTGCCCGGCTCCGGCAGGCACTTCTGGACAACCAGCTGGATTTTGCCTTGATCGAGGGCGAAATCCGGGACGAAAATCTCTGTATGCAGCCCATTGCAGAAGACAAGCTGGTGCTGATCATGCCCCCGGAGGACCCCCGGAAAGACAGCCTGGGACTGACCCTGGAGGCGCTGGCATCGGACAGCCTGATCCTGCGGGAGGAGGGGAGCATGGGCCGGACCCTTATCGAACGGGTATATGCGACCCATAAGCTCCCGGTCATGCCCATCATCGAAAGCGTCAGCACCCAGGCCATTGTCCGGGCGGTCCATGAGGGACTTGGCATTTCGTTCCTTCCTGAGAATTTAGTACAATCTGCCATTGATTCCGGTTTTGTATCCACCCATGTGATAGAAAACGAAACCTTTGCGCGGGAGAACTTTATTGTATGGCACAAGCATAAATTCCTGACCAACTCGGCAAAGGAGCTGATGGCTCTGGCCCAGAGCGGAAGCTACAGCGTTTCCCGGCTGCCTCATGGTCTGGCATAAACTGCGAAAAATGAAAGGGCAGCACAGAAGCTGTGCTACCCTTTTATGCTTTGTCAGTTAATGAGAAATGGTTTCTGCGATACAGGCAAGTGCTGCTTCCAGGGCAGTGACCATGGAAGCAAGAGAGAGACTGGGCATTTCGGTTCGAGAGACCGTCTGCTCCGGCAGAAAGGGAACATGGATGAATCCGGCGATGGTGTTTGGAAATTTCTCCTTGCAGAGGTTCAGAACCCCGTAGAGCAGCTGGTTGCAGACGAAGGTGCCCGCAGAGTTGGAAAGCTGAGCAGGAACACCGGCGGCCTGGATGGCGAAGACCATGGCTTTGATGGGCAGGGTGGAGAACAGCGCGTTTTCTCCCCCTGGAACAATGGGGAGATCCACGGGGATGAACCCTTCATTATCAGCAATGCCTGCGTCCATGAGGTTGATGGCGACCCGTTCGGGTGTCACGGCTTTTCGTCCGCCAGCCTGACCGATGCAGATTACCGCGTCGGGCTGCTCTCGTTCCATGGCAGCGGCGACCACATCCACGGATTTCCCGAAAACAGTAGGGACCTCCAGCTTGCTGAGTTCCACCCCTTCCGGGGCTTTTACCAAAGAAACCGCCTTCAAGGCGGGATTGATGGATTCTCCTCCAAAGGCGTCAAAGGCCGTAAGCAGAATTTTCATAGTGACCTCCCATTTATAGAAAATACCCACTGGGGAATATTTGATAAAATTGTATCACGGACCGATGGGGGATGCAAGCTTATGCGCTATTACGCGTGAATTTCCCAATATTGCATTTCGGGTTGGATGTCCATACGCCCCAGGGAAAATGGAAAGGCTGATTCATGGAGCTGCTATTGGGAAAACCTTGCATTTTTTCAGAGACTGGCCTATAATGAAAAGCCAGCCCCATAGGGCTGCAAATGCGAAATTCAGAAAGACAGGGGAAGCGTATGACCTGGGAAAAATTCAAAAA
>JAHHRT010000180.1 GCA_020025615.1 Oscillospiraceae bacterium
GAAAATCCCCGGGATTCCAATCCCGGGGATTTTTCGATTAGGCGACTTTTTCGTATTTCCCGTGCCGGGGCTCTCCGAATTTCACTTTCTTCATGATCATGTTTGCAAGGATGGCAAACAGAGTGCCGAAGATCACGGAGAAGATCACATCGGTCGGGTAGTGGACATAGAGATACAGTCTGGAAAGAGAGATCAGAATGGCCAGGATGAAAGCGGGGATGCCCAGCTTCTTGTCGTTGAGAAGCAGGACGACCGCAGCTTCAAAGGAAGCGATGGTGTGACCGGAGGGGAAGGAGAAGTCGTGCATGACGGGAATCTTTGCGGGGAGGGTGCAGGATTCCAGCAGGCCCATCTTTTCGATGAAGTCACAGGGTCTGAGGCGGCCTACAATGGGCTTTAGGGTGATGTTGCACACCACAACGCCCATCACCAGGGCCAGGCCCATGGTGAGGCCCACCTTGCGGTACTTGGGGAAGAACAGCAGGATCACGGCACAGCCGATCCAGAAGATGCCGCCGTCACCGAAGAGGGTGATGATAGGCATGATAAAGTCGAGAAAGCCGCATTGCAGATTGGCCTGAATCCAGTTCAGGATGGGCAGGTCAAAGGAAACGGCAAGCGAGTTGAGCAGTTGCAGCATTTATTCAGCGCCTCCTTCAGAATTTGCATTTTCGAACAGGGGTGTGAGGACCATGGGCTCCAGCGTGGTGCCGGAGGGCAGGGCGACATGACCGGTTTCAGAGGGCGGGAACACCACGGTAAGGGTGGTCTTTCCGTCGTTGCTGACGGATTTCCGAACCCAGCCGGAGAATACCTTACCCTCAGGAACAGAGATCATGGGGGTGTCCAGCTCGGTGGCGTTGGTGTCATAGAAGTCAGAGGAAATCACCTGATCGCCGTTCATAAAGGTCAGCCGGACCTTGCCGATGGGCTTCTGCACATCCTGGTTGGTCATATCGTAGACCAGCCACTTTCCGGTGGACTGCTTTGCGAAGAACATGGTGTTGTCGATGGGGAACTCCTTGACGGTGCCGTCTTTAATGGTGACGTTCAGCTTGATAGCGATGTGGGCAGAGAACAGATCCTCAGAATACATGGTGAAGTCGGTAATGGCAGGCTCTCCAAAGCTGTGATCCCGATAGAAGGACTCCTGAACGATCTTTTCCTGGTCACGAATACTGGTGTAGGTTTTGGAGGAAGCGTCAAACCGCTTGGCAAGCTCGGCGCGGGAAGCCCGGTTGATCATATATTCGCCGTAGACCTTGGCGGCGCCGACAATGGCTTCCTCCTGTTCCTCCGTCATGGTGGTGGCGGCGCTCTTTTCCAGGAAGGTCATGGTCTCGGAGTCGTACTCCACTTCCATCTGCTGGCCCTTTTCGTCCACAATCTTGACTTCGGGCTTGCCGATCAGGTTATCCACCTCCTGAATCCACATCCGAATACCGGTGGTGCCCACAGGCAGGTAGTCCTGCGCGGCGGTGCTGGCCTTCATAATGGTGTAGGATTCATCCAGCTTTTCGCCGTTTACATAGGCGGTGTGGCCTTCCAGCATCTGGATGCGGTAGCTGCCGTCATGCTTTACGATGATTTCGATATCTCCCAGCTTCCAATTGGAATCGGTGATATGCTCGGAGTCACCCTCCAAAATGAAGGAAGCGACCCGGTCATTTCCCAGCTTGACGAAGTACTTCTTGTTGCCGGAAAGACCGGCGGAGGTCTCCTGATAGGTGAGCTGGCTGCCATCGACCTTGTTTTCCATGTAGGCTACATAGGCGGCACGTTCACCCACCGTGTTTTTATTGACGGCGTTGTCATAGATGAGGCCCCAGTTGGGGTCTTCAAAGTACATCTGGAAGAATGCTTCTGCGGCAGTGCCGGGCTGGGCAGCCTCATAGTCTGTGAGCCAGCCTCTCAGCCACAGCAGTCCCAGGAAGGTAATGACAAAGAATAC
>JAHHRT010000181.1 GCA_020025615.1 Oscillospiraceae bacterium
TCTCTGCCGCTATTTTTGTACTTGACAATCTGTATATACTGTGTATAATGCAGATATACAGTTAAGAGGAGGCGGTTCGGTGACCATTGTAATCGACAATAAAAGCGGTGCTCCGATTTACGACCAGATTTACAGCCAGATCAAGGACCAGATCATCCTGGGGACGCTCCAGGCGGACGAGAAGCTGCCCTCCATCCGAGGCCTTGCCTTGGACCTGGGGATCAGTTTTATCACCACCAAACGGGCCTATGAGGAGCTGGAAAAAGAGGGCTACCTCTATACCATTCCCGGCAAGGGCTGCTTTGTGGCTCCCAAGAATCTGGAGCTTCTGCGGGAAGAAAACCTGAAAAAAATCGAGTCCTATTTGGAGGATGCAGTGAAATTGGCTGCGGCCTGCGGTCTGAGCCGAGAAGAGCTGCTGGAAATGTTGAACTTTAGCATGGAGGATGGGTTATGAATGCCTTAGAGATCAAAGACCTGACAAAACACTATGGGGATTTCACCCTGGATCACTTAAACCTCACCCTGCCCGGCGGCTGTATTCTGGGCCTGGTGGGCGAGAACGGGGCAGGAAAGACCACCACAATTAAGCTGATTCTGAATGCCATCCACCGGGACGGGGGCTCGGTGAAGATTTTGGGCAGGGATAACATGGACGTAAAGCAGGATTTGGGCGTGGTGCTGGACGGTGCCGGGCTGCCCATGGAGCTGAATCCCATGCAAATTGGAAAAGTCATGGCCCTGACCTACAAAAATTGGCGGCAGGATGTCTATGAACAGCATTTGGCATGGATGGAGCTGCCCGGGAAAAAGCCCTTCCGCAAGTTCTCCAAGGGCATGAAGATGAAGCTCAGTCTTGCCATTGCCCTGTCCCACGATGCAAAGCTCCTGATTCTGGACGAGCCTACCAGCGGTCTGGACCCGGTGGCCCGGGACCGGGTGGTGGAGTGCATCCGCCGATTTGTATGCGATGAAGAACACGCGGTGGTGATCTCCTCCCATATTGTCAGCGATTTGGAGAAGCTCTGCGACTACGTTGCCTTTCTGCATCGGGGGCGGCTGCTTCTCTGGGAGGAAAAAGATCAGCTGCTGGAGAAGTATGGTATGTGGCATGGAAGCCGAGAGGCGCTGGCAGAACTTCCGGGGGATGCGGTGGTCTTCCAAAAGGGAAATGCCTACAGCGGGGAGGCCGTGGTGCTTCGGGAGAAGCTTCCCAATGGGACGAAGCTCAGTCCCGTCAGCATTGAGGAACTGTTTGTGGCGATGATGAAGGAGGCAGAAGTATGAAAGGACTGATCCTAAAGGATTTGTATCAGCTCCGGCGGTATTGGAAGTTCTATGGGCTGATTGCGCTGTTTTCCTACTTTGGCGCACTGTGTGCAAACAACAATAACGCGTTTTTCCTGTTTTACTATCCCGCCCTCTTTATGGGCATGATTCCGGTCAGTCTGCTTTCCATGGACGAGCAGAGCCAGTGGGATCAATTCAGCTGCGGGCTTCCCTATACCCGGCGGCAGATCGTGAGCGCAAAATTCCTGGTGGGCTTGCTGGTTCAGGGGGCAGTCGTGGTTATGACCGGGGGCGTGGCAGCGCTGCAGCTGGCCCGCAGCGGCAGCTTGACCTTTGGCGCTTGGGGCTCCATGATGTTGATGATGGTGGTGCTTCCCATTGCGGGCGGCTCCCTGGTGTTTCCCTGGGTGTTTAAGCTGGGGGTGGAGAAAGGCCGGCTGGTCTATATGCTGGGCATCGGTGTCGTCTGTGGTCTGAGCGTCATAGCAAAGGACCTTCTGACGCTTCCGAAGTTTGCCATGTGGGTGCTTCCCATTGCGGCGGTGGGGATTTATGCTCTGAGCTTTCAGCTGAGTGTCCATTTCTATGAACAGCGAGAGCTGGGCTGAG
>JAHHRT010000182.1 GCA_020025615.1 Oscillospiraceae bacterium
CGTGCCAAGACCGGCCTGGTCATTGATGCTTACTTCTCCGGCACCAAGCTCCGCTGGCTGCTGGAAAATGTGCCCGGTGCCCGGGAACGTGCAGAAAGAGGAGAACTGCTCTTCGGCAACGTGGAAACCTGGCTGATTTGGAAGCTCACCGGCGGCAAGGTCCATGTCACCGATTACTCCAACGCCTCCCGTACCATGATGTTCAATATCAACACCCTGGAGTGGGACGACGAGATCCTGGAAGAGCTGAACATCCCCAAGTGTATGCTTCCTGAGCCCAAGCCCAGCAGCTACGTCTATGGCTATGCACTGGCCCAGTACTTCGGTGCTCCCATTCCCATCGCCGGCGCTGCCGGTGACCAGCAGGCTGCTCTGTTCGGTCAGACCTGCTTCACCCCCGGCGAAGCTAAGAATACCTACGGTACTGGCTGCTTCCTGCTGATGAACACCGGCGAAAAGCCCGTTTTCAGTAAAAACGGTCTGGTTACGACCATCGCCTGGGGCCTGGACGGAAAGGTCAACTACGCACTGGAAGGCTCCATCTTCGTGGCTGGCGCTGCAATCCAGTGGCTCCGGGACGAGATGCGGCTCATTGATTCCTCTCCCGATTCCGAGTATATGGCAATGAAGGTCAAGGACACCAACGGCTGCTACGTGGTTCCCGCCTTTACCGGCCTGGGCGCTCCCCACTGGGACCAGTACGCAAGAGGCACCATTGTGGGCATTACCCGCGGCGTCAACAAGTACCACATCATCCGGGCTACCCTGGACAGCCTGTGCTATCAGACCCACGATGTGCTGAGAGCCATGGAGGCCGACTCCGGCATCAAGCTGGCAGCACTCAAGGTGGACGGCGGCGCTTCCGCCAACAATTACCTGATGCAGACCCAGGCTGACCTGATTAAGGCTCCCGTCCAGAGACCCAGCTGCGTGGAAACCACCGCTATGGGCGCTGCTTATCTGGCAGGCCTTGCAGTCGGCTACTGGAAGAACAAGGAAGATGTGCTTCAGAACTGGGCCATTGACCGGACCTTCGAGCCTTCCATCCCCGAGGAAGAGCGGGTTGCCCGCTGCGTGGGCTGGAGCCGGGCTGTGAAGTGCGCCTATGGCTGGGCTAAGGAATAATTTCGGTTCAGATTCCGATACATTACAAACAATTTAAATTTCTAGGGGAGGTTATTTAGAATGTTACCGTATATTGCTGAATTTTTAGGAACCATGCTTTTGATTCTGCTTGGCGACGGCGTTGTTGCCAACGTAAACCTCAACCGTTCCGGCATGAAGGGCGGCGGTTCCGTTCAGATTACCATCGCCTGGGGCCTTGCAGTTATGGTTCCCGCATTCATCTTCGGTGCGGCTTCCGGTGCTCACTTTAACCCCGCTGTGACCATCGCTCTGGCCATTGACGGTACCCTGGGCTGGGGTATGGTTCCCGGTTACATCCTGGCGCAGATGCTGGGTGCCTTTGTAGGTGCCTGCCTGGTGTATGTGATGTTCAAGGATCAGTTCGATGCAACCGAAGACCCCGGTACCAAGCTGGGCGTTTTCTCCACCGGTCCTGCAATCCCCAATATCCCCCGCAACATTTTCTGCGAAGCCGTTGCAACCTTCGTCCTTGTGTTTGCCATTAAGGGACTGGGCCAGGTCCAGGGCATGAACGGTGCTCAGGGCAACCTGCTGGTATTCGGCATCATCACTTCCATCGGTATGTCTCTCGGCGGCCTCACCGGTTACGCTCTGAACCCTGCTCGTGACCTGGGACCCCGTATTGCCCACGCACTGCTGCCCATTAAGGGTAAGGGCGACTCCAACTGGGGCTATGCATTTGTTCCCGTGGTGGGACCCATCATCGGTGCTGTGATTGC
>JAHHRT010000183.1 GCA_020025615.1 Oscillospiraceae bacterium
CTCAATCTGAACCACATGGATCCGGCTGAATATGAACGCCGGGCAAGGACCTTTGACTACAGCTCTTTTGACGCTGAAAATCTGATTCATGCGGCAAAGCTGTCCGGTGCCCGGTATATCACCTTCACCACCCGCCACCACGACGGCTTCTCCCTCTATGACACCCGGGAGCTGTCCGACTACGATGTGATGCACACCCCCAATGGGCGGGATCTGGTCAAGGAGTTTGTGGATGCCTGCCACAAAAATGACATTATGCCCTTTCTGTACCACACCACCCTGGACTGGCACCACCCGGATTTCCAGAACGATTTTCCCCGGTATCAGAAGTATCTTCGGGATTCGGTAGAGATTCTATGCCGAAACTACGGAGAGATCGGCGGTTTCTGGTTCGACGGCAACTGGTCCAGAGACGCGGAATCCTGGGAATTGGACGCGCTTTACGGCATTGTTCGGAAGTACCAGCCCAATGCCATTATTATCAATAACACCGGGCTCCACGCCCAGGGTGTATTCGGTCACCGGGAAATCGACTGTGTGACCTTTGAGCAGGGAACCCCGCAGAAGCTGGACTGCACCGGGATGGAAAAGGAATGTATGGGTGAAATGTGTCTTCCCATCTGCAAGCATTGGGGAATCGCCGATGACATCAACGCCAAATCCGTCCGTGAGCTGCTGGAAGCCCTGCTTTCTGCCCGGCGGGCCGGGGGCAACTTCCTTCTGGGCATCTATACCAATCCAGACGGCAGTCAGCCCCTTCTGCACCAGGGGATTCTGGATGCCATTGGACAGTGGGTGCGTCTGCATGAATCGGCGGTTTTTGAAGCAGCCCCCTGTGAAATGGAAGGTTCCGACGCCGCCTTTGCTCTGGGCAGTGGAAACAAGCGATACCTGGTATTCCCCAAGGTGGACACCCAGGGCGACTGCAATGTGCTTCTCTCCGATACAGAAAAGCACTGCACCTTCACCGGTCTGCATACCCCTCTGCGCACCGCCCGCTGGATGGATACCCAGGAACCCGTGACCTACCGCCAGGACACTGAAAACGGACTGCTCACTGTCGATGTGGCCCCCTTCCGCTACGGCGAAAACCGCATTGCCCGGGTGGCAGAGCTGGAATTGGAGATCTAATCGCCCAATCCCCCTATTTTCTACATAAAAGCGAGGTTTTTCCATGCGTATCATCATTTCCCCCGCGAAGAAAATGAACATCGACACAGACAGCTTTCTTGCAGAGAGCACCCCGCAGTTTTTGCAGGATGCCCAGCAGCTCACCGCTGTTTTACAGAGCATGGACCGGGAGGCCCTGAAAAAGCTGTGGAAGTGCAGCGACGCTCTGGTGGACCTGAACGCCCAGCGGCTGCAAACCATGGATCTTTCCCAGGGGCAGACCCCAGCCGTTATGGCCTATGAGGGAATCCAGTACCAGTACATGGCCCCGGATGTGCTGGATACCCAGTCTCTTTGCTATCTGCGGGAACATCTGCGCATCCTGTCCGGCCTTTATGGGATTCTCCGTCCCTTCGACGGTGTGGTCCCCTATCGTCTGGAAATGCAGGCCCGGCTTTCGGTGGGCGGATGCAAGGACCTCTATGGGTTCTGGGGTAATCGGCTGGCCCGTCAGCTGGCAGAGGAGACAGACTTCGTCTTGAATCTGGCCTCCCAGGAATACAGCAAAGCAGTAAAACCTTATCTGCCGGAATCGGTAACCTGGATCACCTGCATCTTCGGGGAGCTGATTCAGGGAAAGCCCATCGAAAAAGGCACTCTCTGCAAAATGGCCCGGGGCCAGATGGTCCGCTGGCTGGCAGAGAACCAAATCACCACCCCGGAGGCCGTGAAGGACTTTCACCAGTTGGGCTA
>JAHHRT010000184.1 GCA_020025615.1 Oscillospiraceae bacterium
AGATCCGTTCTCTGGTGACAAAGTGGTGCGCCAATTTTGACAAGGACGGTGAATGCCTGCCTTTGGAATGTCCTTGCTATATGCTGGGAAAAAGCTGGACGGGAGCCTATTGCCGATACTTCCGGGAAGCCGTTCTGCCCCTTGACCCGGTATTGGAGGCAGCTTTACTTACCGAGGGGCCAACTCCAGAAACGCGGGAGTGTCCCATCTGCGGCAGGGCCTTTCTCCCGGATGGCAGAACCCGCTACTGTTCAGAGAGGTGTGCCGCTGCTGCGCTGCGCCAGCAGAAGCGTGATCATATGCGAAAAAAGCGGGGTGGATGCGTGGAAATTTAAGCTGCGAAAAGCAAGCAGTTTCAAGGCTTTCGCGCTCTTTTTTGGGGCTGGCTATATCCTTTCCTATCTGACCCCGATTTTCACAAAATACTTTCCACATTTGAAGTCGGGACTTTGGGACAGGTTGTCCCGAGGTTCCGACTACTTTAGAGAGGAGGCACTATGCCGAAATACTATGAGATCAGCGAGGCGGCGGCAAAGCGAGCCAAGGATATGAACAGCTTTTCAGATTATGTGCCCGGTTCTGCTACCGCCGAATATCAGCACATGGTGGACCGAGCCTATGCGCTGGGAGAGGAACAGAAAAGCCGTACCGATCCCATGTACCATGAAAAGATCGACGAACTGGTGGACCGTTACGCCCGCAAGCTGGCAGAGAACATCAACCAGAGAAATGCCATTGACGCCCGGGTGCCGTCCATTCTGATTTCCGGCGGAGGCAATTTCCCGGTGCGGCAGAAAGAGAAGCAGAACGCCGCCCGGGATAAAAACATGGGCGAATATGCCGAAATCGAAAAGCTGCTGGACAAGGTGCGCTCCGTGGGAACGGGCGGGATCAGTGCCGATGATAAGCTGGCAGTGGAAAAGCTGGAAAAGAAGCTGGCTGGGATGGAGGCCATGCAGACAGAAATGAAAGCCGTCAACGCCTACTACCGCAAGCATAAGACGCTGGACGGCTGCCCCGGCCTGTCCCCGGAACAGGTGGAGGAGATCAAGGCGTCCATGTCCCGGGATTGGCACAAGGACCCGGTGCCTTATCCGTCCTATCTGCTGTCCAACAACAACCAGAATATGCACCGGGTACGCCAGCGCCTGGAAGAACTGAAAAAACGTGAGGAATTTGTGGGATGGGAGTTTCCCGGAGGCGAGGCCAAAATCAACAAGGAGGAAAACCGCCTGCAACTGATTTTCGATGATAAGCCCCCGGAGGAGCAGCGCCGAGCATTGAAAAGCGAGGGCTTCAAGTGGGCACCCAGCCAAGGCGCATGGCAGCGGCAGCTTAACCAGAATGCGATCCGGGCGGCGGCACGGATGGACTTCTTACGGCCCGAGGATGGGAAAAGCCCTGTTCAGCTTCAACCCTCAGTCAGAAAAGCAAAGGAAGATTTGTCCCGATAACAGAAAAGCCGCCCCGGTTCGGGGCGGCAATAAGGAGGTAACGATGGAACGAAAACCCTATAACCCGTTGGAAAGCGCCGAGCTGACCTCCGAGCAGAACACTAACATGATTGACGGGGTGATCAACAATCTGCCCGCCCAGCCCCCGGAGGAGAAAAAGGAGCTGGACAAAGTAAAAGAGCCGCCCTGTAAACGCCGGAGCCGGGAGCGAGAGGAACGATGACCAAGAAGCGCCGCCGTCCTGTTCATCTTCATGTGATGGTATCTGAGGAGGAATTGGCTCAGATACAGGAGCGTATGGCTGAGGCGGGCATCTGTAATATGGGGGCCTATGTGCGAAAGATGGCACTCAATGGATATGTGCTTCATGTGGACCTTGCCCCTGTCCGGGAGCTGG
>JAHHRT010000185.1 GCA_020025615.1 Oscillospiraceae bacterium
AGCTGGAAGAGGCTGGCTACAAGACCGGCGCTGACCTGCGTGTGATTCCTCTGGGCCACGACGTGACCGCTGTGATCCACGTTGTCTCCGTTGCTCTGCGTGCTGCTCTGATTTTCGGTAACGTCACCCCCGGTGATGCAGGCACTCTGATGAAGTACACCATGGACCGTATCCCCGCATTCGTCAACGCATTCGCTCCTCTGGACGATGTTGTTGTCGCTGCCGGTGCCGGCGCCATTGCTCTGGGCTTCCCTGTTATCTCCGACGAGACCGAGAACATGTTCCATGTTCCCAAGTCCCTGATCCAGCAGCTGGACGTTTCCAAGTGGAACGCTACCTCTCTGGAAGCTCGTGACATCAAGCTGAAGATCACCCACATCGACATCCCCGTGTCCTTCGCTTCTGCATTCGAGGGCGAGATCATCCGCCGCGGCGATATGCAGGTTGAAGTGGACGGCTCTCGCGTTGACTGCTTCGAGCTGGTTCGCACCTGCGAAGCTTCCGAGGTCGAGGATCACAAGATCGTTGTGGAAGGCCCCGAGATTGACGAGATCCCCGTGGGTTCCAAGATCTCCCTGTCCTACGTTGTTGACGTTGCCGGCAAGAATATGCAGCCCGACTTCGAGTCCGTCATGGAGCGTAAGTTCCACTCCTGGCTGAACTGCATCGAGGGTGTTATGCACACCGGTCAGCGTGACATGATCCGTATTCGTATCAACAAGGCTGACTTCGAGGCTGGCTTCAAGTTCCGTCATCTGGGCGAAGTTCTGTATGCTAAGCTGAAGAACGAGTTCGAGGCTGTTGTTGACAAGTGCCAGGTCACCATCGTGGTGGACGCAGAGAAGAACAAGGAACTGCGTGCAATGGCTAACGAAGTGTTCAACAAGCGTGACGACCGTCTGAAGTCCATGACCGACGAGTCCGTGCCTGTTTACTACACCTGTATCCTCTGCCAGGCATTCTCCCCCAGCCACGTCTGCATCGTCACCCCCGAGCGTCTGGGCCTGTGCGGTGCCGTGTCTTGGCTGGATGCTAAGGCTACCAACGAGCTGGAGCCCGAGGGCCCCTGCCAGATCGTTCCCAAGGACCGCTGCATCGATGAGAAGCTGGGCCGCTTTGAGGACGTAGATGAGGCTGTCAACAAGTACTCTCACGGTGCTCTGGAGCACGTTACCCTGTACTCTCTGTTCCAGGACCCCATGACCTCCTGTGGCTGCTTCGAGTGTATCTGCGGTGTCGAGCCTCTGTCCATGGGCGTTGTCATCACCTGCCGTGAGCATGCCGGCATGACTCCTCTGGGCATGACCTTCTCCGAGATGGCTTCCATGACCGGCGGCGGTGTTCAGACTCCTGGCTTCATGGGCCACGGCAAGCAGTTCATCTCCTCCAAGAAGTTCGTGGCAGCAGAAGGCGGTCCCGGCCGTATTGTCTGGATGCCCAAGGATCTGAAGGATCAGGTTCGCGAGCGCCTGGATGCAACTGCTAAGGAGCTGTACGGCGTGGATAACTTCACCGACATGGTTGCCGATGAGACCATCTGCACCGAGGACCCCGAGCAGCTGCTCAACTACCTGACTGAGGTTGGTCACCCCGTCCTCAGCATGGAGCCCTTCGATATGTAATAGGCTTCTGCCTTTTCCCCAGCATATATATTGTCCAAACGATTTAGAAAGGGAGCGGATTCGTCCGCTCCCTTTTTTGTCCGCAGCGCGGACGGGCAATGCGTGCCCGGTGCGGCGGGAATCGTTTTTGCCCTTCGCCGCTCGGTATCGGTACATGGTAAAAAGGCTCCCACTTTGGGGGAGCTGGCTGGCGAGGAACGAGCCAGACTGAGAGGGC
>JAHHRT010000186.1 GCA_020025615.1 Oscillospiraceae bacterium
TCAAGGCCATAAGGTCCGCTTCATCCACCAGGTTCAGGAAATGCACATTTTCATCCCCCTTGTCGTTGCGGTCAATAATCATGTAGAAGGTGTTGCCGGACTTTGTTTCAAAGGTGATGAACTGCTGCCCCTCACCGGTGGCAGAGCCAATGTCGTCAACAAGGGTCATGTTGCCCTCCGGGGTCAGGCTCGCAGAGGAATCGGAACTGTCAGCATTTTCAGCCAACATCTGATACAAGATAGCGGCTAACACATCCTGATCTACTTCGCCGTCCTCACTCGCAGCGGCGGCCTCGGCCACGTTCAGATAATCTCCATGGACATAGCCGGTGCGTTCCGGCACAACGACCTGGTACCATTCACCGTCCTGACCGATGACCTTCACCTTGTCCCCGTCTAGCAGGTGGCCGATGATGGTCTCACTCATGCCGGCACCGGCCCTGACATGAAGATAGGAGCTGACATTTACCACCGTGCCGATCTTTCCAGCACTGTCCGTATCGCCTGGGTCAAAAGTCCAGTCCTTCCCGTCAATGGAGATCGTGACCGTGCCGTCCTCGTTATTCTTGATCTCATAAGGAATCTGCTTTTTGGTGTCTTTGCTGTCTGCCTCTTTTTCCGAGGTGGAAGGTGCACTTTCTGTCTGGACAGTCTCCGTGTGGCTGTGTCCTTCGTGGTCTGCGTCCTCGTTGCCGGCAGCAAAGGCCGGAATCGCAAAGGCGGTGATGCTAAGCACCACCGCCAAAAACATAGAAAATAGTTTGATCGTTCGTTTACGCCTCATCCTCAAAACCCTCCGTTTCTTCCGTATTGTCCATGCCCTCCGGCAGAGAGATCATACCGCTGGCATAGGCTTTCAGAAATGCTGTCAGCTCCTTGTTGTCCATGTGGACGGCCTTCACCATGCGGACGATCTCCAGATTTTCTTCCTCGGTAAGCTGGGCTTCCAGGGAGCGCTGCTTCTTCTGCAGCTCCGAGATTTTTTCCTTTACCTTCGCAATGTCATTGCGGATTTTTTCAGCAGTTGCCATAGATTTCATTTCCTTTCTACTAAATTTGTGTTGTTTTACGGCAGACGCCCAAAGCTATAAAAGTGAGACTGCCAGTAGCTTGTGTTGATGTTCGCATAAGAAATGGGCGACCCGCAATGGATCATCATTCCTCCGCCTACATAGATTCCCACATGGCTGACACCACTTGTGTCATAGGTCCCCACAAAGAAGATCAGATCACCGGGCTTTGCCTGGGAACTGGATACCGGGGTACAGATGTTATAAAGTCCCTGTGCGCCAAGGCGTCCTACATTCCAGCCGGAATGATTGATGACCCAGGACACAAAGCCGGAGCAGTCAAAGGAGGTGGAGGGAGAACTTCCGCCCCACACATAGGGGTATCCCAGATATTTTTCCGCCTCTGCAATCATGGCTGCAAAGGTGCCGTCCGCCAATGCCTCCGGAGGAATATCATAATAGGTGGGCTCCTGCAGGGTGGAGGCATGGGGATAGTCCCCGCCGCCAAACAGGTCCGGCCTGTTTCCCAAAGTGCTCATATAGGTGGCATAAAGGGAAAGCTGTTCCTCACTCATCATGTAGACCGGTAGATGGGACAGGTCAAAGTTTTCCAAGGATACATGGCAGATGTAGTAGTTATAAGGGACTTCCACCTCATACGCATTGCCTTCGCTGTCCGTTCTGGTTTCTGTCCGATACCGCACCTCTACTTCCACGGTCTGGGTCAGGGTATATTGCCGATCAAAGAGGGTCTGCAACTCCGCCTGTATCTCGGAGCTTGTAAAAATCCCTTCGTGGAAAGCGGACAGAATGGAGATCAG
>JAHHRT010000187.1 GCA_020025615.1 Oscillospiraceae bacterium
CAAATTCCTCCTTATCAAACAGCTGCCCCGCCGGAGCGCAGAGAAGCGTCTCCATAGCGGCTGCCGATCTATGATATTGCGAACTCATTCTACACCCTGCCCCTTCAAAATGCAACACCCCGAAGCCGCCGTCTGAAAGCAAAACCGCCCGACTTTCAGAAGAAAATCAGGCGGTTAACGATGTTTCCTTTTCTTATCAAAACAGGGGCTTTATCTTCTTCCGATACAGTCTGCGAAACAGAATCAGGGTCACAGCGGCACTGGCAACTTCCGCAATGGGGAATGCCCACCAAACCAGATTCACATCTCCGCTGAGACTCAGCAGATAGGCGGCAGGCAGCAGCACCACCAGCTGCCGGGAAATAGACACAATGGCGGAATCCGTGCCGTTGCCCAGGGCCTGGAAGCTGGCACTGAGCATCACACCAATGGCAGCCATGGGGAAACTGAGGCTGATGATTCTGAGGGCCTTACAGCCCATTTCCAGGAAGGCATCCGAGGGATTGAACATTCTCAGGAAAAACTGAGGTCCCACCTGGAAGGCCGCCAGGCCCACAAGCATCACCGCAAGCCCGGTGCCGAAGGTGGTTTTCAGGGTCTTCACAATCCGCTCCGGCTTCTTCGCGCCATAGTTATAGGCGATGATGGAAATGGTGGCATTATTGACACCGAAAAGCGGCATGAAGAAGAAGCTTTGCAGCTTAAAATACACACCCAGCACGCCGGTAGCCGTCTCCTGGAAGCTCTGGAGAATCTGGTTGAGGCCGAAGGTCATCACAGAGCCGATGCCGTTCATCACAAAGGTGGGAACACCCACTGCCAGGATGGGGTCAAGGCTCTCCCGCCGGGGTCTCAGGTTGGAGAAATGGAAATGGACATCGGCGTTAAACTTAACATTCAAGAAGATGGTGAGCAGTGCGCCGCACCACTGAGCAATCACCGTGGCAATGGCTGCACCAGCCACGCCCATGGCAGGCACGCCCAGCTGTCCATAGATGAAAATAGGGTCCAGCACAATGTTAATGATAGACCCCAGGCCCTGGCTCACCAGGGTATATACGGTCCGCCCGGAGGACTGCAGCAGCCGCTCCCCCAGGATTTCCATGAAGATACCCCAGGAGAAGATGCAGCAAATGCTGGTGTAAGCAATACCGCCCTCTACAGTCTCCTGAATGTGGGACTGAGCGGTATAATAGGACCGGACACCGAAGATGCCAAAAACCGCAAAGAGGGCCGACACCACAAGGACCAGAAACACGCCGTTTCCTGCCGCCTGGTCCACTGCCTTCTGATTGCCCTCGCCCAGACTTTGGGAAACGTGGGCGTTGACACCAATGCCGATACTCAGCGCTGCAGCGATTTGCAAATTGTTAATGGGAAAAGCCAGGGACAGAGCCGTCACTGCACTTTCCGATACCTGGGCCACGTAGATACTGTCGATAATATTATACATTGCTGTTACCAGCATAGACACAATAATGGGACTTGCCATATTCACAAGCAGTTTTCCCACAGGCATCACGCCCATTTTATTCTCCTGCAGCGTATTGGTCGCCATAGCGCCCTCCTGAAATCTGTTTTTCTTACATTATATCCGGGAATTCCCTTTTTTTCAAGTTATCTGCATTTTTTCACAATTCAACCTTAGAATATTTCCACAAGTTGGTGTCATCCATGTGGAAACGAACAGCATGGGCTGTCCTGTGCACAGAGAACCCGGCAGCGGCTTTGGGTATAAAAATATCCCCGCTGCATGAACGCAGCGGGGATATGTAGTGCATTACGCTTACAGATACTTCTTAACTTCCTC
>JAHHRT010000188.1 GCA_020025615.1 Oscillospiraceae bacterium
TTCAGACTGGTGGCTGTTGCTGTGGGTGACTTGCTGTCCGGCGTGATCTTCATATTTGCAGTGAGGGAGGCGGTATAGCTGTTGTAATCGAATTCCCACCAGCCTTCATCGACCCAATGGCCCTTTCCGTTTCCGCTGCTGTGCCACACCCAATGGACCTGCCACCATGGGGACCAGATGCCCCAAGAGGTGCTGGTTTTCTCCGGGTTTACAGGCACCGGAGCAGGCTGGAAGCTGTCATTGCGGTCGTCCGCTACGGGATTGGGCGGGTCGTGGCCCTCCAAGTCCACGATATTTGCCGTGATCGTCCCCTGAGAAGTGCCGCCTCCTCCGGTGGCCTGCACCTGAATGCTGTACACACAAGGCTCAGACGGTGTGTGCCACCTGACCCAAGCCAGCTGGCTGTCCCCATCCGGATAGAATACATTGCCCACCGTATAGGTCTGCCCGTTGATGATGAATTGGACGGTTACAGGGTGATCCGGGTCGGACTGTCCGCCGCTGACCTCCACGGCAGTGATCACATCGGTATCCACCCGATACTCATAATCGAACTCTTTGATCTGAGGCTTTTCCAGTTCCTCATTGAAACGGACGATGCCGATCCCCAGCGAGGAGATGATCTGCTCGTCATTGACGGTCTGGGTGCGGCTTCCGTCCCATGCAGGATACCCAAGATCCGGTGTCTCCAAAAAAATCGCCAGCGGCAGGTTCTTATGAGTCAGGGAAGTCATCTTGCGGCGAAGTCCACCGTTGACCACCCGGTTATAGAGGGCTGCTTCTGTTGCGGTCATGCCAAAATACTGTCCGTTGTAGTGGAAGTAGGCAATGGGTTCGATGACGATTTTATAGCTTCCATCGATCAAGGTATCGAAGTTCATACCCACATACCCGGACAGCGAGCGAATGACCTGCTCATCGGTAAAGTAGCTGCGGATGGCTTCAATGCTGGCCTCCTGACTGCCAGAGGAAATGATGCGAGGAAGACTTTCGGATGGATTGCGATAGGCGTAGCCACCAACCACAGGTGAAATCCCTGTTCCTCCGTTATAAGAAATTTTGCTTACTTTGCCGAAGTGGATGATGCCTTCAGGCGGCTGTTTATTGGTTAAATCCACCGGTTCGGTTACAACGGCATGACTTTTCGCATTGACCACGGTCACACGGACCCCATCCATGCCTGGATTCCAATAGTTTGAGGATGTGCCCTGTCCCATGCTGCCTCCACCGCCATCGATGTTTCCATCTCCGGTGGCATAGGCCGGAACCGCAACGCCCATCATCAGCGCCGCTGTAAGCAGAATCGCAAGGATTCGCTTCATAAAATACCTCCTTCTTTCAAAAAATGAAGGCACAGCCTGAACTGGCTGTGCCTTGTATCAGCGGTGGGGATCATCCCATTTCACCAATCTTATTTCCGTTTTCATACATGTCGTCCAGTGAGCCTCCCTGATTGGCGCCACTGTTTTCCACATAGCCGAAGCCGGGGACATAGACCTGACCGGCATTATTGGTACTGCCAGGAGCCGGTTCATCGCTTCCCGGTCTTTCCGGTGTGATCGGCTCCGGTGTGACATCCTCGCCCTCCGGCAGCTCCGGTGCAGGCGGCTCTGTGACCTCTGGCTTTACAGGATCTGCCTGAATGGTTTGCTCGGTACCTGTGCTGTCTGCACCAGCACCGGGGTCCGGAGCGGTATCGGGCTTACTGGTGTCGATTTCCGGCGTATGGGTCGGATCGGTTTCATCAATGTCCACGATGATGGA
>JAHHRT010000189.1 GCA_020025615.1 Oscillospiraceae bacterium
CCCGCACTGCGGGCTGTATTTTTGGGTTGCAGAATTTGCTGTTTTTTTATATAATAAGGAAAAAACAGGGAGGCGCCGAATATGAAACGGACAGACTATATCAATTGGGATGAGTATTTTATGGGCATTGCCCTGCTGGCGGCCCGGCGGAGTAAGGACCCCAATACCCAGGTGGGTGCCTGCATCGTTTCCCCGGACAATATCATCATCTCCACAGGCTATAACGGGATGCCCAAGGGCTGCTCTGACGACGAATACCCCTGGGAGCGGGAGGGCGCAGAGACCAAATACCCCTACGTGGTCCATGCGGAGCTCAACGCCATTCTCAACGCCAACGGTCGTGACCTGCGGGGCAGCCGCCTTTACGTGGCGCTGTTTCCCTGTAATGAGTGCGCCAAGGCCATTATCCAGAGCGGTGTCCGGGAAGTGATCTACCTCTCTGATAAGTATTCCGATTCCATGTCCACGTTGGCCTCCAAGCGGATGCTCCAGTCCGCCGGGGTGAAGTTCACCCAGCTGCATACCGAGCATCAGTCCCTGACCCTGGAGTTTACCCCGGAAGAGAATCGCTGAAATTATGCCTATGCCCCGCCGAACATCCCGGCGGGGTGTTTTTGCAGGCATCTATTTCAAAATAATTTGAAATAGTCGTTGACAGAGAACGGGGGATGCCCTAGAATCGCTTTCAAGAAAATTTGCAATAGGAGGGGAGCGCGTGGCAATTTCAGATACGCTGTCGGCCCTGGGGGACGAGACCCGGCGGCGGATTCTCATAGAGCTGCGAAAGGGGAAAATCAGCTCCGGTGACCTGGCAAAGACCCTGGATATGAGCCCACAGGCCCTGTCCTATCACCTGGCAAAGCTCAAAAAAGCGGACCTGATCTATGAGACCCGGTACAAGAATTTCATCTACTACGAACTGAATCTTTCGGTTTTGGAGGAGGCCATTTTGTGGCTCAGCGACCTGCAAGGAGGAAAGCTATGAAAACCATGAAGAAAATCTGCTATGTCCTGATGTTTCTGCCCCTGGTGATCACGTTGATTTGTATGCCCTTCCTGCCGGACCGGATTCCCACCCATTTTGGGATCGACGGCACGGCGGATGCCTGGGGCGGTAAGTATTCTATCCTATTGCTGCCGGTGATTTCTATCCTCATGGGAGATTTCATGCTGGTTATGGCGAAGCTCGCCGGAAAGCAGGAGAAGACCGGAAACAACAACGAAAAGCTCACAATGCTGATACTGTGTATAACTCTGTGCATATTCTGTGGAATCACCGGGTTCCAGCTGGCGACCGCATTTCTGGCGGCCGAGGACCTGGGCACGCTGCCGGTGGATATGAACCAGGTGGTGTTCATTATGATGGGTGTGCTGCTGGTCTGCCTGGGAAATCAGATGCCGAAAGCCAGGATGAATGACTACATTGGCCTGCGCACCCCCTGGAGTGTTGTCAACGAAGCCGTGTGGAAAAAGTGCCAGAAATTCGGGGGGATCACCATGATGGCGTCCGGTGCCATTATGGTGGTAATTTGTTTGTTCAGCCGGGGAAATTCCTGCTTTTTGTGGAGTATGGGGGTCCTGATTCTTCAGATTCCGCTGGACCTGATTTACAGCTGGCAGGCGGCGAAGCAGGCGAAGAAACAGCCCTGAATTTCTGAATTTTGGAATCCATTTGGAATCCCAAGAGAAGAGAAGTAAATAGAACAGAACCGAAAAGAATAGAAGGTAGTCGAAGTAGAAGGCACTGGAATCCATTTCCGGC
>JAHHRT010000019.1 GCA_020025615.1 Oscillospiraceae bacterium
GGCAGCCCCGGTGGGCTGCCCAACAAATATACCATAACAGATTCAGAAACAACTTACAAGGGAATTTGAGAAAAGATACGGAAATTCTCTGATTGCACCAACTTCTGCGCCGCTTTTTTGGGAAAGACGCGGCCTTGCCTTTCTTGCAGGGGTGTGCTAGATTATAGGTACAAAGAGGTGGTACCAATGAACAGGTAAATCACCCGGCGGCAATGGATTCCAAGAATCTACCGGATAACGATCATGATCGCCACTGAAGGAAGTGATTCAATTTTTGTCACGGAAACCGGAGCCGGAAAACAGAAAGTGAGGTTCAGCATGAGAGATCCCAATATTTCTCAGAGATGACCCTTGACTTAGGAGAATCAATCGATTCCGAAAAGTCAAGGGTCATCTTTTTTGCAGCAAAAAGCAGCTCCCAGAGAGCTGCCTAACAGATTTATCATATCAGAACTGAAATTCCTTGTCAATGGAAGAAAGAAAAATGCCGTATATTCTATGAAAGTACTAACTTTATGGGGTGAAAATTGGAGAACTCGTCTCTTGTAATCCAGCCGCCCATGTGGTACAGTATAGTCACAGAAGGGAAGGCCCCAGAAAGGCGGACCCGAGGGACAGGCGTTCACCCAATTATATAAAAAGATCTTCCGAGAACAAGAAACAGCTTCAGAATTTGAGTCGAAGAAAGTAATGGACGGTTAGCAATGAGACGGAAGATGAGAACAACTGAATAGATAGAAGTGCCTGTCAGAAATCGCAGAAAGCGAGGTTCCATATGAGAGATCCCAATATTTCCCAGAAATAACCCTTGGTCGTTAGAAATCGTAAGATTCGTCGATCAAGGGTTATTTCGTGTTTATCGGGAACGTTGGGCTGCAGCACAGGTTCAGTGCTGCATATTTTTTTGCTGTTTTTCAGCCAGGAAATGCGACAGATGCGTTGCAAAATAAGTCCGCCCCTCGGAGAGAAGCGGACCTGTTTTATGACGGTTTCTTCTGGATGCAGATGAGTACTGCACCAAAATACTTTCTTTTTTTGAGAAAAGCTTCCAGGCTTTCCCCGTAGAAATCGGGGCCTTTGGAATTTCGGTAGGTGTTGTAGCCGACAAAGCCCTGGGACGTGTGGTGGAGGGCCACAAAGTGAGCGCCAATCTTGCAGCCTGACTTCCAGCGGTAGAACAGAACAGAGGCCGGGGCTTCTTTTGCAGCCCGGTCAAACTGCTTCCCATTGACAATCACCTTCACAGGAAAGCCCCACTGCCGAAAGCACAGGGCCGGGCCCCAGAAGCTGGTGCCCAGGTTGCCGTGAATCAGGGGCAGCTGGTATTCATAGTAGCGGATCAGGTCTGGAATTTCCTCCCGGTAGCCCAGCAGATGCAGGGCGTTGTGGGTGGCAATCCAGCCGCAGCCGGTGGAAGCGCTGGACCGCAGGCCATAGCGCCACTGGTCCTTGGGAATTTCCCACTGATTATAGATGAACGCATCCATTTTTCTGGGGAATGGGGTGCTCTGCCATGTAGTCATCCAGAATCTCTGCTGCCAGCATGACCATCCGGGCACAGGGCCGGACCTTGTAGTACTCGGCAGTGCGGGGAGAGGGATTGGGGTCCGAAGGGGGATTCTTGAGAAGGTCCCGGCAGACAATGCTTCCGGTCTGCTCCCGGAACTTTCCAGCCAGCTCCTGAACCAGCTTGTAAAGCTCCCGCTTTCCGGCGGCATCCTTGGGGTCCTCGTAGCCGTAGAGCAGGCTGGTGACCATCAGCATACCGCTGACAGCGCCGCAGACCTCCCGCATCCGGCCCATACCGCCGCCGAAGGCAGAGGCGGTCCGAGCAGCAGCATCTCTGTCCAGCCCAGTGACGTCCGTAAATGCCACCATCACGGCCTGGGCGCAGTTATAACCGTCCAAAAACAGCTGGGCGGCCAGTTCCTTGTGTTCAATCATATGGTTATCACCTCATAAGAATTGTCTCCCAGGCCGATCTTCTTACCGTGGTCAATCTGGGCGCGCCAGTCGGTAGCAGGGAAATCCGCGGTAAAATGGTCCAGGTCCGGGCGGTTTGCTTTTGCCAGCTTGCTTCCCGGCATAGCGGGCTGGGCAATGACCGCCTCAGCACAGGCAAGGTCCAGTGCCACCGGGTCGAAGGAGGCAAACATGCCCACATCCGGGACGATGGGAATATCGTTTTCCGCATGGCAGTCACAGTAGGGGCTTACATCCCGCACCAGGCTGATGTGGAAGTGGGGCCGACCGTCGCAGACGGCCTTGGCATACTCTGCAATCTTGTAGTTTAAGAGGGTATTGGCCTGGTCATTTTGGGAGTGAATGGCCTTGACCGGGCAGACGTCGATGCAGCGACCGCATCCGGCGCACTTGTTAAGATCAATGGACATGACGCCGTCCTTCAAAGTGGGAGCGCCGTGGGCGCAGTTGTCCTGGCAGGTGCCGCAGCCGATACAGGCGGATGCATCCACCTGGGGACGGCAGGTGTCGTGCATTTCGCGTTTGCCCTCGCCGGAGCCGCTGCCCATGCCCAGGTTCTTGAGGGCACCGCCGAAGCCGGCTCCCTCGTGGCCCTTAAAGTGGCTCAGAGAAATGACAATATCCGCATCCATAATGGCCCGTCCGATTTTGGCTTCTTTCACGTATTCGCCGCCTGCCACGGGAACGGCGACCTCATCGGTGCCCTTGAGACCGTCGGCAATGATTACATGGCAGCCGGTAGAGTAGGGGGTGAAGCCGTTTAAGTAGGCGGTTTCCAGATGGTCCAGGGCGTTCTTCCGAGACCCTACATAGAGGGTGTTGCAGTCGGTGAGGAAGGGCTTGCCGCCCAGATCTTTTACCAGGTCCACAATCACTCTGGCGTAGCCGCTGCGCAGATGAGCCATGTTGCCAAGCTCACCAAAATGAATTTTGATGGCTACAAATTTGTCTTGAAAATCAATTTTGTCCATGCCGGCGGTAAGGACCAGACGGGAGAGCTTTTGGGGAAGAGTCTCGTTGGTGCCGGTACAGAAGTCGGTAAAATAAACCTTAGATGCCATAAAGGCCACCTCCTGAAATCGTGCAGAAACTTGTGCATTTATAGTGTATCGGCAAATACGGGCATTGTCAAGATGCTTGACAGCAGCACGGGCGGACCTGTTTTCAGGTCCGCCCGTTAAGTCATGGGGATTCATTCTATTTTTTCTGAATGGGAAGCCAGATTTCGCACCAGCGGGAGTGATTCACTGCATCGTTCCCTTCCTCCCAGAACCAGTGGATGACCCCCAGCTCCGGGGCCTCTCGCAGCACATAGTCCGAGGAGGGGAGCCACTGGGAGACTGCCTTTTTGCGCAGATCGTCCACGCGGGCAGTGGGGAATTCGCATCGCTCTGTTTCACAGACCAGATACAATCCTGCGGGAATTTCCAGGTGCTCGAACTGGGCAGCCATTTCCCCAAGATCCTGATCGAAGTCCTCCAGAGCCCAGTGGGGAAGCTGATAGGCATAGTAGAAATCGTATCCGTCAGAGCCGAAGTTGGTGGTCACGGTGTAGGTTTTCTCGTGCTCCTGGGACATTCCCTCCAGAATGTACTGGAGCAGTCGGCTGCTGCAGGCAAAATTGTGGTCCTGCAGGCATTTCTCATTGGGGTCTCCTGTGAATCGCTTTTTATAGCCGGTGAGGAGCATAGCCGGTTTTTCTTCTAATCTGTAGTTCATAATACTGCCGCCTTCCAAAGAAATTTGAATCGACAGGCGGGAAAAGGATTTCAGAGCACCGCCGCTGCGGGCCTGGGTGGGGGTGATGCCGTGGAACTTTTGAAAGGCTCTGGTAAAGCTGTCCGGGCTGTCGTAGCCGTACTTGGCAGCAATGTCAATGACCTTTTCGGTTCCACAGGCCAGGTCGGCCCCTGCCAGGGTCAGCCGCCGATTGCGGATATACTCTCCCAGGGGGTAGCCGCAGAGAATACTGAATACCCGCTGAAAGTGGAAGCTGGAAGAGAAGCTCTCCCGGGCGATGGCTTCGTAGTCCAGTTCCTCTGTGAGATGGTCTTCGATATAATCGATGGCTTTTCCAATTCCGGTAATCCAATCCATGTTCGTTTCCTCCTGTCGTGGCTTTATTCTATCAGAAGGGGAGGGGCGCTGTCCCGACTTCCTATGCGGATGTGTGCAGGCTAAAAAAATCCTCCGATCATGTGATCGGAGGATTTTGAAGTTTTAGAAAGCTGGATTACTTAGCAGCAGCGCCGTTGATCTGAGCAGCGACCTCAGCAGCAAAGTTCTCTTCCTTCTTCTCGATGCCTTCGCCCTTTACAAAGTGGACAGCGTCAACGAACTTGACGGAGCCGCCCAGCTTCTTAGCAGCGTCAGCAATGTAGCCCTCAACGGTACCCTGGAACAGGTCGGAGCGGACGAACTCCTGCTGCAGCAGGCACAGCTCCTTGTAGAAAGCAGCGATCTTGCCAGCAGCGATCTTTTCCTTGATCTGAGCGGGCTTGCTGGCCATCTTGGGGTCGTTGTCCATGAGAGCGACCTGAACGGACAGCTCGTGGTCAACATCAGCCTGGGGAACCAGGGACTTGTCCCAGTACTTGGGGCTCATAGCAGCGATCTGCATAGCGACGTTCTTGCCGATCTCGGTAGCGTCGATGCCGCCCTCAACAGCCAGGTTGACCAGAACACCGTGGGTGCCGCCAGCGTGGACATAGGGAACGGAGACGTTGTCAGCGAAACGAGCAAAACGGCGGATCTGCATATTCTCGCCGATGGACATGACCTTCTCCTGCATGATCTCGGTGACGGTCAGGTTGGAGTTGGGGTACTTGCAAGCCTTCAGAGCCTCCACATCAGCGGGGTTCTCGGTAGCGACGACCACAGCCAGGTTCTTAACCAGGTCCATGAAAGCGTCGGTCTTAGCAGCAAAGTCGGTCTCGGAGTTGACCTCGATGACAACGCCGATGCCGTCAACGACGGTAGCGTATGCAACGCCCTCAGCGGCAACGCGGTCAGCCTTCTTAGCAGCCTTAGCCAGGCCCTTCTCACGCAGCCAGTCGATGGCCTTGTCCATGTCGCCTTCGGTAGCAGTCAGGGCCTTCTTGCAGTCCATCATGCCGACGTTGGTCATTTCACGAAGCTTCTTAACGTCCTGAGCGGTAAATGCCATTTTCGTATCCTCCTATAATGTTTCTATAGTGGTGCTGAAATTATTCAGCGGTGGTCTCAGCAGCAGCTTCCTCAGCCACATCCTCGCCCTGACGGCCCTCGATGGCAGCGTTAGCCATAGCGGCGGCGATCAGACGGATGGCGCGGATAGCGTCGTCGTTGCCGGGGATCACGTAGTCGATCTCATCGGGATCGCAGTTGGTGTCAACGATAGCAACAATGGGAATGTTCAGCTTGCGAGCCTCAGCAATGGCGTTGCGCTCCTTGCGGGGGTCAACAATGAACAGAGCTGCGGGCAGCTTCTTCATTTCCTTAACGCCGCCCAGGTACTTCTCCAGCTTGGCGATCTCAGCCTGGTGCTTGATGACTTCCTTCTTGGGCAGCATTGCGAAGGTGCCGTCCTCTTCCATCTTTCTCAGCTGAGCCAGACGGTCGATACGGGTACGCATGGTGCGGAAGTTGGTCAGCATGCCGCCGAGCCAACGAGCGTTGACGTAGTAACCACCGCAGCGAGCAGCTTCCTCACGGATAGCGTCCTGAGCCTGCTTCTTGGTGCCGACAAACAGGATGTTACCGCCGTTAGCAGCAGTGTCACGAACGAAGTTGTAAGCCTCTTCCAGCTTCTTAACGGTCTTCTGCAGGTCGATGATGTAGATACCGTTACGCTCGGTGTAGATGTAGGGAGCCATTTTGGGGTTCCAACGACGAGTCTGGTGACCGAAGTGGACACCGGCTTCCAGCAGTTGCTTCATAGATACGACAGCCATAATAATTTTTTCTCCTTTTGTTTTTCCTCCACCCCGATCATCCCGCGCGGCCCGTCCGATGAAGGACACATGGGAGCGCGATCCCCGGGTGTGTGGTTTGAATGTTGTCATGGGTTACGCCCATGCCGAATCATTATATGATAAGATCTAAAAGATTGCAAGTATTATTTCCAAAAAAATTTGAGAAAATACAAGTTTTTTCCGGGAAAGCCAAAATCCGGGGTGTCACCTGGCTTTGTTTTCCCGGTATTGCACAGTAAAAACAGCCTTTCAGCACCAAAAGGGCATCCGCCTGCTGCAAAAACGGCAATGCAGCTGTGTGTATCATAGCCGCTGCACCGCTGGCAGCGGCTGATATTCCAACCCATTTGAGGACAAAAGGCCTGTGGAAAACCCGCGTAAGGGGTTCGGAAGGTAAAACCCAGGGTGCCGACCCGGATCGGCACCCCGAAAGCGGGAACCTGTGTCCTGTTCACAGGCCGCAGCAGCCCTTCTTTTGCCGGGGACTGCGGCAGTCTTCGGGCTTTACATCCACCAAAACCACATCGGGGCCGATGCGGCAGACGCAGTTCCAGGGAATGAGAAAGTCCTCACCGCGGCCCAGACACCCCAGATACCGGCAGGGGCCGGGAACCACAATGGCGCAGACACAGCCCTCCGGCACCTCTACCAGCACATCGGAGATAAACCCCAGACGGCGGCCGTCCTGGACACAGATCACCTCTTTGCATTGGAGCTGAGTGAATTTAACAGACATCTTCCGGCCTCCTCTCTTGGAGAAAGTCTATGCACCGGAAGCTGCCGGGATGCCCGGATCAGCAGATGGATTTTCGCATGGCACCAATGGCCCCCTTTTCCAGGCGGGAGACCTGGGCTTGGGAGATGCCCATGGCCCCGGCAACCTCCATCTGGGTTTTTCCGTCGTAAAATCGCAGGGAGAGAATCTGTTTTTCCCTGGGGCTCAGAGCCTGAAAGGCATTTTGCAGTGTGATGTGCTCCATCCAGTTTCCCTCGGTGTTCCGGGTGTCCTTGACCTGGTCCATGATGGTGAGGGGGTCTTCCCCGTCGGAATACACATGGTCATAGAGGCTTACCGGGGAGCAGACAGCGTCCAGTGCCTGGCTGACATCGGAGATGGGGAGATCCAGCTCCTTGCTGATTTCCTCCAGACTGGGCTCCCGCCCGATTTTCGCGGTCATGGCTTCCTTGCATTGCAGCACCCGATAGGCAAGATCCCGAATGGACCGGGATACCCGAATGGCGCTGTTGTCCCGGAGATAGCGACGGACTTCCCCTGCAATCATGGGCACGCCGTAGGTGGAAAAACGCACCTGCTTGTCCGGGTCGAAGTTGGCGATGGCCTTGATGAGACCGATGCACCCTACCTGAAACAGGTCGTCGGGGCACTCGCCCCGTTTATCAAATCGCTGGATCACGGAAAGCACCAGCCGCAGATTCCCCTCGATGAGTTTTTCTCGGGCAGCTTTGTCCCCCAGCTTGCTCTTTCTCAGTAAGATATCCATCTCAGCTTGGGAGAGCACGGACAGGTTCGCGGTGCTGACACCGCAGATCTCTACTTTACCCTGCATGGTAATCCTCCTTGATTCCTGGTGATAGGAAAAGTATCCCCATCTGGCGGAAGAAGATACCAGCAGGATGGTTTGGAGGTTTTTCACAAAAAAATTCACGGGGAGTTCGGGCGTTTCCAATCTGCGACAGCATTTTCACACAGGGTTCCAACTTTTTCTCCTGAATCTGCCAAGAGCAGCTTTTGACACCTTCGGCGCAGAAATGGCGAGGAAAATCCGGGTTTGGTCGGTTCTTAGATTTTCTCATCGGACTTTTCCACATCTGCGGGAAAAGGGGATAACCACAAAATATCTGTTGATAACTGCGAGTTTTCCACATTGTCCACACCTTTGTCCACAGGTGTTATCCACAGAATGGGATAACTGCGGAAAGTTTCTTCCACAGGGAGAAATTGCCGCGGCGAATTTCGACACTTTTCCTATTTTTTCGCAGATTGTGACGTTTAACAATCCGTAACATTTGGGGGTGAAAATCGGGACTTGACACAAGGATAAAAACCGGGGCAGGGGCGCAAAAGACTGAAAAGTGCTACCTGCAACCATGGGCGTGTGGGAAAACCGGGCCTGTCCGTACCGGGATAAAGAAATTATTTTTCGGAAGCCTCCTCTTTTTTGCAAAAAGGGGTTGATTTTGCGGAGCAAAGACGCTATAATGTGGAACTGTATGAAAATAACGAGAACAGGAGGTACAACATATGCCCAACATTAAGTCCTCTAAGAAGGATGTTATCTCTTCTAAGATCGCTTATGAGAAGAACAAGGCTGAGAAGTCCGAGCTGAAGACCAACCTCAAGAAGTTCGACGCTGCTCTGGTTGAGGGTGACAAGGCTGTTGCTGAGGTCGCTTACAAGCAGGCTGTGAAGTCTGTTGATCAGGCTGTCCTGAAGGGTCTTCTGCACAAGAACAATGCTGCCCGCAAGAAGAGCAGCATGACCCTGAAGCTGAACAAGCTGGCCTAATTTCTCTGAAAATATCTCCTTTCGAGCCTAGCTCGGAGGGAGTTTTTTCATTTTATCGGGAAAAGTTTTCAAAATCTTAAAGAAATCAGAATGAATAACCGGCTTCCTCCCGTTGCGTATGGGAGGATTTTTCACTATAATAGAGAAAACAATCAGGGAGGTGACCCAAGTGGCAAAGCTATCGGACCCTGTTACCGTGCTGAAGGGTGTGGGCCCCAGCCGGGCCAAGCAGTTTGCACAGCTCAATATCCTGACGCTGGAGGATCTTATCTGCCATTTCCCCAGAGGCTATGAGGACCGGACCAAGCTTGTAACCATCAGTCAGCTGGAGCCGGATGTCCCCGCCTGCTTTAAGGCCATGGTGATGAACACCCCCCGGGTGAATCACATCCGCAAGGGACTGGATATTACCCGGGTTCAGGTGGCAGATTCCACCGCCCGGCTCAATATAACCTTCTTCAATCAGAAATTCGCAGCGGAGCAGCTGCACTACGGAGAGGAGTACATCTTCTACGGAGCCGTCAGCGGGGACTATGCGGGCTACAATATGCCCTCTCCCAGTTTTGAGGCCCTGGATGCGCCGGCGGTGAACACCCGGCGGGTGCTCCCCATCTACCCGCTGACTGCGGGACTCAGCAACACGATTCTGCTGAAAACCGTCCGGCAGGCACTTGCCATCTGCGATCCTCCAAAAGAAATTCTGCCCCCGGAAATCCGGGAGCAGTTCGGAATCCTTCCGGCAGAACGGGCTTATTATGCCATTCACGAGCCCCAGTCCCTGCAGGAGGCAGAGGCGGCCCGGAAGCGGATGATCTTCGAAGAGTTCTTTGTGTTTTCCGCAGGCCTGTCCCTGATGCGGGCGGCCCGGGGAATGAAAAAGACCAAGCCCTATGAAAACCGGGATTTGAGGGACTTCTACGGCGCTTTGCCGTTTCAGCTCACCGGCGCCCAGCAGCGGGCGATTTCCCAGATTATGGAGGACTTCGGAAAAGGCGCACCGATGAATCGGCTGGTCCAGGGTGATGTGGGCAGCGGTAAGACCATGGTGGCGGCGGCAGCTGCCTTCTGTGCCGCAAGAAACGGAAAACAGACCGCATTTATGGCCCCTACGGAAATCCTGGCAGAACAGCATTGCAAGTCCCTGGAGGCCCTTTTTGCACCGCTGGGCGTTTCGGTGACTTTGCTTACCGGCTCCATGACCCAGAAGGAAAAACGGCTGACCCGGGAGAGAATTGCCGCCGGACAGGTGGATGTGACCGTGGGCACCCATGCGCTGCTGACAGAAAGCACGGTGTTTTCAGATTTGGGCCTGGTGATTGCCGACGAGCAGCACCGATTCGGCGTTGCCCAGCGAAGCAAGCTCTCCGAAAAAGGGGAGGACCCCCATCTTCTGGTGATGTCTGCAACCCCCATTCCCAGAACCCTGGCCCTTCTCATGTACGGGGACCTGGAGGTCTCCATTCTGGACGAGCGTCCCCCCGGACGGGAGGATGTGGATACCTTCCTGGTGGGGGAGAGCTACCGCCCCCGAATCAATGCCTTTATCCGCAAGCACGTATCCCAGGGCCACCAGTGCTTTGTAGTATGCCCGGCGGTGGAGGAAAACGAGGAGCTGGATGTGAAATCTGCCACGGTTTGGGCGGATACCCTGCAAAAAACTGTGTTCCCGGATTTGCGCATCGCTTTGCTTCACGGACAGATGAAGGGCGCAGAGAAGGAAGCGGTGATGGCTTCCTTTGCCGCAGGCCAAGCGGATGTACTGGTTGCTACCACGGTCATCGAGGTGGGTGTGGATGTGCCCAATGCCACCTTGATGGTCATTGAGGATGCGGACCGCTTTGGCCTCAGCCAGCTGCATCAGCTCCGGGGCCGGGTGGGCCGCGGTCAGGCCAAGAGCTACTGCATTATGACCACCCACAATCGTAATCCGGATACCATCCAGCGTCTCAAGGCTCTGTGCAAAACCACCGACGGCTTCAAGATTGCGGAAGAGGATTTGCGGCTGCGGGGCCCCGGCGACTTCTTTGGCTCCCGGCAGTCCGGCCTGCCTGCCTTCCGGGTGGGAGATCTCAGTATCGATCTGGCTACCCTGCACCAGGCCCAGGAGGCTTCCGCTCAGTGGATCGACACCCAGGGAACCCTGGATACCCCGGAGGCACAGAACCTGCGGCAGCGGATTTCTGCCCTCTTCCAGCGGGCGGAAGGAACCATGAACTAAGCGCATACATAAGATACACATTCAATTAAAGAAATAGAAAGGGTGAAAAGCATGAAAAAACTGCTTTCCTGTCTTCTGACACTGACAATGCTCCTGTCCCTCTGGGCGATGCCTGTTTCCGCCGAGGAAGGTTCCTGGCTGGACGAACCGGCTCAGACCGAGGAAAAACCGACCGAGGCAAAACCGGAAGAGCAGGGCTCTTGGGGTGAGCCCAGTCGCTGCGGCGACGATCTCACCTGGGTCTTTGCCAACGGTACCCTGACGATTACCGGAAACGGCGCCATGGATGATTTTCCCGATGGCGCACCCTGGCAGAATTACCGGGATGAGATGAACAAGGTTGTGCTGTCCGGCAATGTCACCACTGTGGGCGCAGGCGCATTTACGGACTACGATTCTCTGAAAACCCTGGATCTGGGAAATTCCCTGGTGGAAGTGGGCAGCAAGGCCTTCTCCTCCTGTGACGGTCTCACCTCTGTGGACCTTCCCGGCACCTTCCGGGTCTTCGGCGAGGAGTCCTTCAGCCATTGCAGCAAGCTGGAATCCTTCCAGTTCGAAGGCGGCTTCCCCTCCTTCCGGCTCAACTGCCTGTGGGATACCGAAGCAAAGCTCATCTATCCCGCTTCCCGTCCCTGGCCCCTGAAGCACATCCAGGAGCTGGAGGAGGCATTCCATGGCAGAATCGAGTTCCTGGCCTCGGATGGCACTGATCCCTATGACCCTGAGGCGGATGCACCCAAGGAGACCCAGGCACCTACGGAAGCCCCCACCAAGGAACCGGCCACCGAGCCTACCCAGGCGCCTACCACGGCACCTACCCAGGCCCCCACGACAGCGCCTACCCAGGCCCCCACGCTGCCGCCTGTGACCCAGCCCGAGACCCGGCCTGAGACCCAGGAGACCACGGAGCCCTCGGGTCTGTTTGTGGATCTCCCGGAGACACCCGAGAAGGAGTCTCACTCCCACAGAGGCATCTGGGTGACGGTGTTTGTGGTGATTATGCTGCTGTCTGCCGGTGGTGTCGTTCTGGCAGTCTTCCGGCTCAAGCACACAGACAGTGATTTTGACGGGGACTTTGCATCCGAAGAAGAGGAGAACCCTGTGACCAAGAAGCCTCCTGTGAAAAAGAAACCCAGCCAGGCAGAAAAGGAAGCAGCTTCCAGAAAGTTCACCCGGAAGGGCGGAAAGTTCAGCCGCTGATTCGGCTCGGTATCATCGCGTGATTCCTGCGGGGGAGGCCCAATCCGGCCTCTCCCGCAGATTTTTTACCGAAGGAAAGACCGCTGAAAACTGCGTGTCCGGGGGTTCCCGAAGAAGGGCGCTTTTTGTCGAACCCGTAATAGATTATTAACATCTTTCAGAAAAATTACTCAAATTGATCATTTCTTAGTTGCATTTTTGTCTGGATCGGAAAAAATAAAAAAGTGGTTGTAACTTTACGGAATATGATGTAAAATAATACAATCAATAGGAATGTAAAGATACGAATACAATCGATTTTTGGAGGTTATATTATGGAAAAACCCATTGTTCTGGTAGTCATGGATGGTGTCGGCAAGGGCGACGGCGGCAGCGGCGACGCTGTGAAGGTCGCTAAGACTCCTACCCTGGATCATCTGCTTGCCACCTGCCCCCATACTTACCTCAAGGCTCACGGCACTGCTGTCGGCCTGCCCACCGATGACGACATGGGCAACTCTGAGGTTGGTCACAATGCACTGGGCTGCGGTCAGGTTTATTCTCAGGGCGCAAAGCTGGTGGGCGAGTCCATCGAGAATGGTTCTCTCTACACTTCTGAGACTTGGAAGAGCCTGATTTCCAACGCTGTCTCCGGCAAGGCACTGCACTTCCTGGGCCTGCTGTCCGACGGCAATGTTCACTCCAATATTTCTCACCTCATTGCTCTGCTGAAGCAGGCTAAGGCTGAGGGTGTCAAGAAGGCTTACTGCCACATCCTGCTGGACGGCCGTGATGTTCCCGCTACTTCCGCTCTGGAGTATGTGGAGCAGCTGGAAAATGTTCTGGCTGAGCTGAGCACCGACGGCTGTGACTACGCCATCGCTTCCGGCGGCGGTCGTATGCAGATCACCATGGACCGTTACGAAGCTAACTGGGCAATGGTGGAAGCTGGCTGGCACACCCATGTGCAGGGCCAGGGCCGGATGTTTGCTTCTGCCAAGGAGGCCATTGAGACCTACCGTGCAGAGACCGGCTGCATCGACCAGGATCTGCCCGCTTTCGTGGTGGCCCGCAACGGTGAGCCTGTTGCAAAGATTGCCAACGGCGACAGCGTCATCCTCTTCAACTTCCGCGGCGACCGTGCCCAGGAGATCTCCCTGGCCTTCGACCGTAAGGATTTCGATAAGTTCGACCGCGGCGACTACACCGGTGTTCTCTTTGCCGGTATGCTCCAGTATGATGGAGATCTGAAGATTCCTGAGCACTACCTGGTTCAGCCCCCTGTGATTAAGAACACCATGACCGAGGTTATGTGCGCAGCCGGCATCCATGAGTATGCCATTTCTGAGACCCAGAAGTACGGTCATGTCACCTATTTCTGGAACGGCAACCGCTCCGGCAAGGTTTCCGAGGAGCTGGAAGTCTACGAGGAGGTTCCCTCCGATGTGATTCCCTTCGATCAGGCTCCTGCTATGAAGTCCAAGGAAATCACTGAGAAGCTGGTGGACGCTATGGCTTCCAAGAAGTTCCAGTTCCTGCGCTGCAACTACCCCAACGGCGACATGGTCGGTCACACCGGCGTTATGGATGCAGTTGTCTACGCTATGGAGTGCGTGGATAACAGCGTGAAGGCTGTTCTGGAGGCTGCTGACAAGTACGGCTACACCGTTCTCATCACCGCTGACCACGGCAACGCAGACCAGATGACCGAGACCAAGAAGGGCAAGACCTCTGTCCGGACCGCTCACTCTCTGAACCCCGTTCCCTTCATCATCTATGATACCGACCGGGAGTGGAAGATCATCGACGGTCACTACGGCCTTGCCAACGTGGCTCCCACCATCATCAAGATGATGGGTCTCACGGCTCCCGACTGCTGGGAAGCATCCATGGTCTAAATAGACCGGGAGCAATACTGCATAATATAGACTGCGGCGCTTTTCAGAGGCCGGCACCGTAAATTGGCGGTGAATCCCTGAAATCCACCAATGGATTTCTTCGGATTCCTGCCGCCCCTCTGGAAAGCCCTGCCGCAATTGCTCTATCCCCATAGGATAATATGACTCGAATTTAGATTAGGAGGTACTGATCTATGATCCGTCACGTAACTGAAAATGGCAGCGTCAATGTGAGCGACAGCGTCTTTACCGACATTGTTGGCACCGCTGCTTCCAACTGCTTCGGTGTGAAGGGCATGGCTGCCCGCAGTGTGAAAGATGGCCTTTACCATCTGCTGCGGATGGAGTCCATGGACAAGGGCGTTCATGTGGATTTCCACGAGGACGGCTCCATTTCCATCGATCTGCACATCATGGTGGACAACGGCGTGAATCTGAACGCAGTTGGCTCCTCCATCATTTCTGAGGTCCGCTATGTGGTCTCTTCCTGCACCGGTACGGAAGTCCGGGATGTCAATGTTTATATCGATTCTATGATGATCGGTTAATGTTCGGAGGTATACAAAATTGAGGCAAACGATTAATGGAGCCGATCTTCGCAGAATGATCATCAGCGCGGCCGCTTCCATCGAAATCAACAAGCAGGCTCTGAATGAGCTGAACGTGTTCCCTGTGCCCGATGGAGACACCGGCACAAATATGTCCATGACCATCAACGCTGCCGCAGCAGACCTGCGCAAGGCAGAGGACCCCGCTCTGGACGGTGCCGCCAAGGTGGCAGCATCTGCCATGCTCCGGGGTGCCCGCGGCAACTCCGGCGTTATTCTGTCCCTGTTGTTCCGGGGCATCTCCAAGGGCCTCAAGGGCCATGACGAGTGCGACGGTGTCCTGTGGGCGGAAGCTCTGCAGGAGGGCGTGGACGCAGCCTACAAGGCAGTTATGAAGCCCGCAGAGGGCACGATTCTTACCGTTGCTCGTCTGGCTGCGGCAAAGGCTCACGAGGCTGCCGAGGAGAACAACTACATTGAGTTCGTTCACGAGGCCGCTATAGAAGAGGCTAAGGTGGCCCTGGCAAACACCATGAACCTGAACCCCGTCCTCAAGAAGGCCGGCGTTGTGGACGCTGGCGGCAAGGGCTGGCTCACTGCACTGGAAGCTATGCTGGCTGCACTCCGCGGCGAGGATGTGATTGCTCCCGAGAGCGGAGAGAATGTCCCTGAGGCGAAGGCCCAGGCGGATTTCTCCGACTTCAATACCGAGGACATCGCCTTCTCCTACTGCACCGAGTTCATCATCTCCCGGGAGAACGACAAGGACCCCGAGGCTCTGCGGGCCTTCCTGGACAGCCTGGGCGACAGCCTGGTTCTGGTGGATGACGATGAGATCATCAAGGTTCACGTTCATACCAACGACCCCGGTAAGGCACTTCACGAGGCCATTGAGTACGGCAGCTTCGTCACTGTGAAGATCGAGAATATGCGTCTGCAGCACACCCAGAAGGTGCTCAGCGAGCAGGAGCTGGAGCCCCAGATTGCGGAGCCTGAGAAGCCCCTGGGCGTTGTGTCCGTCTGCGCAGGCGACGGCCTGGCAGATGTGTTCACCAATCTGGGCGTGGATGCCATTATTTCCGGCGGTCAGACCATGAACCCCAGCACCCAGGACATTCTGGAGGCTGTGAATAAGGTCCCCGCAGAGACCGTCTTCGTCCTGCCTAACAACAAGAATATCATTATGGCAGCCCAGCAGGTGGAGGACCTGACCCCCAAGCACGTGGTGGTCATCCCCTCTAAGACCGTGCCCCAGGGCGTTACCGCCATGCTGAGCTTCAACCCTGAGGATACCGTGGAGAATAACACCGAGGCCCTCACCGAGGCTCTGGGTACGGTGGAAACCATGCAGATTACCTATGCCGCTCGGAATTCCGATTTCGATGGCTACGATATCCACGAGGGCGACTATCTGGCTCTCTATGGCAGCGCACTCTTTGGCACCAGCCAGGATATCAAGCTGCTGCTGCGGTCTCTGGCTGAGAAGGTCCGGGACGAGGGTAAGGAGTATATTACCATTTACTACGGCGCTGACGTGAAGGAAAAGCACGCTCAGAAGACCGCAGACCTCTTTGCAAAGATCTGCCCTGATGCAGACATCAACCTGCTGCGCGGCGGTCAGCCTGTTTACTACTACATGATCTCCGCAGAATAAGCAAAAAACCGAAGTGCCCACTGCCCAAGGGGGGCGGTGGGCATTTTACCATTCCAAGCCCGGAAGGAGGAACTGCAATGGCTGAAATGCCGAAAGACGGCTTGATCGGGAAAAGCTACCATGCATTCAAATCCATCTCCCGGATGCGGGTGCCTGTCTATGCGGGAAACGCCAGCTTCTTTATTGTTTTGGCGGTCTTTCCGGGACTGGTGCTTCTGCTGAGTATTTTGAGCTACACCAGCATAGAGGTGGAGCGCCTGGTGGAGATTTTCGAGGGCGTCCTTCCGCAGGCACTGCTTTCCGCAGCCGAGAGCCTGATTCTCAGTACCTATAACCATGTATCCGGCGCCTTGGTGGGCTTTTCTGCTATTACGGCGCTGTGGTCCGCCAGCCGGGGCACCTACGGGTTTATCACCGGTCTCAACGGCATCTACGGTGTCTCTGAGAACCGTGGGTACTTATATACCCGCTGTATCAGCGTGCTCTATACCTTTGCCTTTTTCCTGGTGCTGCTGCTGACCCTGGCCCTCCATGTCTTTGGAACCAGCCTGCTGGCACTGCTCAGCCGGGTGTCCCATCCCTTCTTCCGGTTTCTGCTGGAGCATATCAATATGCGGTTTTTCCTGCTGCTGTTTATGCAGACCGGGCTGTTTACCGCCATGTTTATGGCTCTGCCCAATCGGAAGAACCGCTTTATGGAGAGCATCCCCGGGGCGCTGCTGGGGTCCTGCGGCTGGCTGATTTTTTCGGATCTCTACTCCATTTATGTGGAGCGTTTTGCAACCATGGCCAACTTCTATGGCTCGGTGTATGCTCTGGCCCTGAGTATGCTGTGGCTGTATTTCTGTATTTCTATCGTGTTTTACGGCGGGGCCCTCAATATGTATCTCAAGAGCTGCGCGGAAGTGTCAGACCAGAGCTGACAGAAAGGAAGGAACGGCTATGTTTGGCTATGTGACGGGAAACTGGGGGGAACTCAGTAAAGAGCAGCAGGATCGGTACCGCGGTGTGTACTGCGGCATCTGCCGGGATATTCGGCTTCAATCCTCAAAGATTTCCCAAATGGGCTTGAGCTATGATATGGCCTTCCTGGCGCTGCTTCTTATGAGCCTTTACGAGCCGGAGGAGCAGGTTGGGAACAATGCCTGTCTTCTTCATCCGGTGAAACGGCGGCCCTGGGTGGATAACGAGTATATCCGCTACAGCGCGGATATGAATGTGGCCCTTGCGTATTATAATTTCCTGGACGACTGGCAGGATGACGGAAAGCTTTCCGCAAAAGTCATGGCCCAGGCCATGGGAAAGTATTATCCCCCCATTGCCCAGCGGTATCCCCGGCAGTGCGAGGCCATTGAGCGGTGCATGAAACGGCTTTCGGAGCTGGAAAAAGCCAACTGTTCCAACCCGGACCAGCCTGCCAGCGCCTTTGGCGATTTGATGGCAGAGCTGATGGTCTACCGGGAGGACCTGTGGGCCCCCACCCTGCGGGAGATGGGTTCCGCCTTGGGCCGATTCATTTATCTGCTGGACGGCGTCCTGGACTATGATAAGGACGAGAAAAAAGGAAAGTATAACCCGTTTCTTGCTATGGGCAAAGGGAAGAACCCTGCCCGGTGGGAAGAATATCTGGTGCTGACCATGGGCCGATGTGCCCAGGCCTTTGAACGCCTGCCACTGGTGCAGGACAAAGCACTGCTGGACAATATCCTCTACAGCGGTGTCTGGGTGGCCTATAGGGGAAAAGAGCAAAAGGAGGACCACCGTCATGATCGATGATCCCTATAAGGTGCTGGGAGTTTCCCCTGACGCCTCAGATGAAGAAATTAAGCAGGCCTACCGCCGTCTGGCAAAGAAATATCACCCGGACTTGAACCCTGGGGATGAGGAAGCCGCCCGGCGGATGCAGGAGGTCAATGCAGCCTATGAGCAGATTAAGAATCCCCAGAAGGCCGGACCGCAGGCCGGACCCGGAGGCTATGGCTATGACCCCTTCGAAGCCTACCGCCGACAGGCCTACAGTGAGGGCCAGACCGGAGACAGCTATCAGCAGGCAGCGGCCCAGTACATCCGCTTCGGCAAGTACCAGGAGGCAGTGAACGCTCTGCAAAACTCCCAGAATCGCAATGCCCGGTGGTATTACCTCAGTGCCATTGCCAACAACGGCCTGGGCAATCAGGTCACCGCGTTGGAGCACATTCGTAAGGCTGTGAGTATGGAGCCGGACAACCAGGAGTATCTCTGGGCACTGAACCAGATCGAGCACGGCGGAACGGCCTATCGCCAGCAGGCGGGGAATTTCCGAGGCTTTACCATGGGCGCAGATCCCTGTACGAACCTGTGTATGTGCTATCTGTGCAACCTCTTCTGCTGCCCCAGAGGCTTCTTCTGCTGTTGAGGA